>NZ_JBFTPY010000010.1:0-266796 GCF_056398725.1 Arthrobacter sp. 01T425
GTCGGCGTCGGCTGCCAGGGCGAGGTGGGCTCGGCGTCGTCGATGGCGGCCGCCGGCCTGGCCGAAGTCATGGGCGGCACGCCCCAGCAGGTGGAGAACGCCGCGGAAATCGCGATGGAACACAACCTGGGCCTGACCTGCGATCCGATCGGCGGCCTCGTGCAGGTCCCGTGCATCGAACGCAACGCGATCGCCGCCGCCAAAGCCATCAACGCCGCCAAAATGGCGCTCTGGGGCGACGGCACGCACCGGGTCTCCCTCGACGAGGTCATCGTGACCATGCGCGAAACCGGCAAGGACATGAGCTCCAAATACAAGGAAACCGCAATGGGCGGCCTCGCCGTCAACGTCGTGGAGTGCTAGGAAGCTGACCGACGCCGGCCGGGGCTGACGTGGCGCTGGCCGCTGCTCCGGCCATGCGGCCTACAGCTGTGCGGCCTGCAGCTGTGCAGGCGCTAGTTGTGCAGTGCCGCCCACAGGTTCAGCGAGGATGCGTACACGATCCACGACAGGTAGGGCAGCATCAGCAGTCCTGCCGCCCGGCTGATCGGTCCGAAGAGCGCCACCGTTGCGGCCACGGCCACGGCCAAAGCCACGATGATCCCGAACGCGATCCACAGCGCCGGCGTCCCGAGCGCCGGGTACAAGGCGAAGAAGACCGGCGTCCAGAGCAGGTTCAGCCCCAACTGCACGCCGTAGGCTGTCAGGGCCGCTTTGGACCCCGGGGCGCGGCTGCGCCAGACCAGCCACGCCGCGACGGCCATGGCGGCGTACAGGACCGTCCAGACGGGCCCGAAAACCCAGTTCGGCGGGGACCACGGGGCCTTGTCCGCGGTGGCGTACCAGCCGTTGACGTGGTTGGCCGTGGCCAGGCCGCCCAAGGCCGCAACGAGCGCCGACGCGCCGAGGAACAGCAGCAGCGCGACCACCTGGGAGAAGCCGCTGCCCGCGCCGCTTCCAACGCCCTTAGAGTGGCCGCCGGGCGCCCCGGGACGGCCTTCCATCGGTTGTTGCTGAGCCTGCATGAGACCAGCCTAACCGCCTGACCCGGACCGGCGGCAGGGTGCGGACCGATAGACTTGGGGCTGCATGTCCGCATGTCGCCGAAGCTCGTACCGCAATGATTGGATACCGCACCCTTGCGAGAATTCACTGCCCGTTTTGCCTCTGCCGAAGAGATTGCCAACTGGGATGCCCACGTCACGGCTAACCCCAACGGCGGCAATCTCCTGCAATCGGAAGCCTTCGCCGAGGTCAAACAGCACTTTGGCTGGAAGCCCTTGCACCTGGTGTACGAGTCGGCCGATTACACGAGCTACAACCTGGTCCTGGAGAAGTCCTTTCCGGTCCTCGGCAAGCTCTGGTACCTGATCAAGGGACCCGACGTGGCGTCGGTCGAGGACATCCCCGGGATCGTCGCGGCGAACGCGGACTTCGTCAAAAGGGCCAAGCTGGGCGTCTTCGCGATCAAGATCGAACCGGATGTTGTCTTGTCCGACGACGCCGCGCGGATCCTTGAGGGCGCCGGCCTGGTCAAGACCCACAACCTGCAGCCGAACGACTCCACGGCGCTGCTCGATATTGCGCCCGAGGAAAACCAGCTGCTGCGCAACCTGCACTCCCGGGGCCGCAACGCCGTGCGCCGCGCCATCCGCGAGGGCGTGGAAGTCCACAACGTCGAGCCCACGGAAGAGAACTTCCGGGCCATGTATGCCCTGATGACCACCACGGTGGAAGCCAAGTCCCAGGTCCGGGTGCGCGAGTACGAGTACTACCGCCAGTTCTGGACCAACTTTCTGAAGCGGGATCAGGGCAGGCTGCTCTTCGTGTACGAAAACGGGGTGCCCTCGGTGGGCGCATTCGTGATCAACTACGGCCGCAAGGGAACGTACAAGGACGGCGGCTCCCTGCAGAAGCGTGGCCAGTACGGTGACTCGCACCTGGTGCAGTGGACCGCAATCAACCAGGTCAAGGACCTTGGCTGCACCGAATACGACTTCTGCGGCACGCCGCCGAGCGACAAGCTCAAGGACACCTCAAACCCGTTCCATGGCCTGGGCCTGTTCAAGACCAGCTTCAGCAAAACCGTGACCGACTTTGTCGGCTGCTATGACCAGGTCCTGAGCCCGCTGAAATACAAGGCCTGGATGATGGCGGGGGAGCGCGTGGCCCGCCAGGTCTACACCCGGCGCACGGGCCAGCAGTTTTACTAAACAGCCGACGAGGACAGTGAGGAGGCCGGAATGAATAACGGATACAGCGGCCACCGCAGGCCGCCCACGGACGGCCTGCCCCGAACGCAGCCGATGTCGCCGGTGGAGGTGCGCCAGAACGCCGCCGCGAAGCGCATGTTGCGCAGGTTGGTACAGGGCGAGAACCCGCCGACGGCGCCCATGAGCATCGTTGACCGGCTCGCCGGCAGCCCCTATGCGAACCCGATGATCCAGGTTGGCGGGGTGGACGCCTCGGCCCGCAAGACGATCGACTTTGCCTTGCATCTGGCGGAATCGATGTTCCGTTACGGCGCCGGAGCCCTGGAAGTTGAGACCAGCATCATCGCCATCACGGCCGCCCTGGGACTGAAGAACATCGAAGTGGACATCACCAACCAGTCGGTGGCCATCAACTATGCCCCCAAGGACCAGACGCCCATCACGTTGCTTCGTGTCGTGCGGTCCTGGACCAACAACTACGCGGGCTTGGCCAAGGTGCACCAGCTCGTCACGGACATCGTCTCCGGCGGCGTGGGACGTGAGGAGGCTGTGCGACGGCTTGAGGACATCACCCACAGTTCCAAGCCATTCCCGCGCTGGATGGTCACCGTGGCATTCGGCGTGTTCTCGGCCGTCTTCGTCGGTGTTCTCGGCGGCGACCTCGGAGCCTCTGCGGTCGCTTTCGTCTCCAACCTGCTGGTGAGCCTGCTGGCCAGGCAGCTAGGGCGGTGGCGCACACCTGACTTCTTCGTCACCGCCTCGTGTTCCTTCCTGGTCACCTTCATCGCCCTGCTGTTATGGCGTTTCGGCGGCATGGTAGGAATCCAGATACCGCCGGCCATCGTGGTGGTCGGCGGAATCCTGCTGCTACTGCCGACCGGCCGGCTCGTCTCCTCGGTGCAGGACGCGATCAACGGCTTCCCCGTCACGGCGGCCGGCCGTTTCCTCTCCACCATGCTGACCTTCGGCGCGCTCGTTGCCGGCATTGCCGTCGGCTTCGTAGTCGGGGATATGACCGGCATGGAGGCGATCAATGTCACCGAAACATTCCCTCCGGCGTATCCGTGGTGGGCCGTGGTCATCCTGATCGCCATCGCGGTGCTGATGATCGGCATCACGGAACAGACCAGCTGGAAGCTGCTGCTGCCGACGGCGGCCGTGGGGGTGGTGGGCTACCTGGTCCTCATCGGCGGCGACGCCCTGGGCATCGGATCCCGCTTCGCCCCGGCCCTCGCTGCCGTGGTGATCGGCCTGCTGGCCCGCGTCGTGGCCCTCCGGATGGGCGCCCCACAGTTGGTTGTGGCCGTTCCCGCCGCGCTGATTCTGCTCCCGGGGCTCACTATATTCCGGTCGATGTATGTATTGACCATCGAGGAATCGGAGATTCTCATGGGCGCCGGCGGCATGCTCAACGCCGGGGCCATCGTGCTCGGTGTCGCTGCCGGCGTCGTGCTCGGCGACACCCTGGCGCGGCCCCTGACGCGGAGCCTGGCGAGCAACGAACGGCGCAGGGCCCGCCGCCGCTAGATCTTGCGAGGAATGCCCGTCCGGCTCCCCTAAGGCGCCGGGTATCCCCACTTTGCCGGGACGCGACGGCGTGTCAGCCCGCCGCGCCGGCGTGTCCCGGCGTCGTGGTGGCAAAGGTGGGGAAACTCCGCAGCGCCACCCGCCGGACAGCCAGGGGAGGCGATCCGCTAGATCTTGCCGATGGGCAGCTTCTTCTCCGCCTGGAAGTCGTCCTCCACCCGGCCCTTGGCCCAGTAGCCCGAGAGGGACACCTGGGCCCGCTCCAGCCCGCGCTGCACGTAGAACACGTCCCGGAGGCCCTTCATATAGCCCCGCTCGCCGTGGGCGAAGACCTGCACCCGGCCCTCGGGCCACTCGGCGTCGCGCACCGCCGTGACCAGCAGTTCGCTCTCACCGGCGGGTGCGCCGCCGCGCAGCAGCCAGCGCAATTCGACGCCGGCCGGCCCGGCGATGGCCTGGACGTCGGCGTCGCTGTCCACTTCGAGCAGGGCGAGGCCGCGGGCATCCTCCGGCAGGGATTCGATCGCCGCGCCGATGGCCGGCAACGCTGATTCATCGCCGGCAAACAGGTACCAGTCCGCGGCCGGATCCGGGTTGTACCCGCCGCCGGGGCCGGTGAAAGTCAGGCGATCGCCGGGCTGGGCCGAGGCCGCCCAAGGGCCGGCGAGCCCCTCGTCGCCGTGGATCACAAAGTCAATGGCCAGTTCCTGCGCCGCCGGGTCCACCCAGCGGACCGTGTAGGTCCGGGTGTGCGGCCACTGACTGCGCGGCATGGTTTCCCGGATGGCCCACAAATCCAGCGGATCCGGGTATTCGACGCCGGGTTGCGGAAAGACGATCTTGACGTACCGGTCCACATAGTCGTTGTTGACGAACCCGGCGAAGCCAGGGCCCCCGGCGATGATCCGGACCATATGCGGGGAGAGCTGCTCCCTGCGCAGGACCGTCAGATCGGTCTGGGGGCGCGAATTCCGGGTGGCGGTGGTGGCTGCGGGGACGGATGTCATGCAGCTAAGCCTATCCAAGAACCCCCGGCGGGAGCTTTGCGCGGGGGCCTGTTACGGCAACGGCGGAAGCTCCCAGTCGACCGTCCCGTTGCCTTGTTGCAGCAGCAGGGCGTTGGCCCGGCTGAACGGCCGGGACCCGAAGAAGCCGCGCGAGGCCGAGAGCGGGCTGGGGTGGGCGCTGGCGATCACGGCTGCGGATCCCAGCAGCGGCCGCACGGACTCGGCATCCTTCCCCCACAGGATCGCCACCAGGGGGGCATGGCCCGCGCCGGATACGGACGAGCGGCCGGCGACTGCCCGGATGGCCGCCGCCGTCACAGCCTCCCAGCCCTTGTTCCGGTGCGAGCCCGCCGCGCCGGCACGGACGCTGAGCACCCTGTTGAGCAGCAGTACGCCTTGGTCCGCCCAGTGGCTGAGGTCCCCGTGGACGCGCGGGGGGAAGCCGAGATCGGCCTGAAGTTCCTTGTAGATGTTTGCCAGGCTGCGGGGGATCGGCCGGGTGGCGCCGTCCACGGCGAAGGACAACCCCACGGCGTGCCCCGGCGTCGGATACGGGTCCTGGCCCACCACCAGCACGCGGACGCCGGCCAGGGGCTGCCGGAAAGCCCGCAGCAGGTTTGCCGGCGAGGGCAGTACGCCGTGCCCGGCGGCCACTTCGCCCGCGACAAAGGCGAGGGCTTCGCGCAACTCCGCCTCCACCGGCGCCAGCGGCTCCGCCCAGTCAGGAGCAACCAGCGCGTCCAGCGGCCGGCGCGCCAGGTCCTCGAAACTGAGGGTGTCCGCGGCTGCGGGCTCCAGCTCGAACAGCGCGTCGGGTTCACTGGCGGGGTCAAACTCGGCATCAAACACAGCACCCATTCTTCCCCAGCTGCGGCCCGTTTCTGCGCCCGCCCGAATGACAACCCTGTCATTCGGCCGTACCATTGGGACTGACTTTTTAACGGATACCAGCCAGGTTTTTCGGAATCAACCAGGAGTGTGTCGTGGCCGAAACAGCGCAAGAGCACGTGCTCGCGGGGGATTCTGCCGGATTCCCAACCGCCGGCGCGGGCCCGGACGGGGTGTCCGCGGAGTCTGCGCTGAGCGCCCGCGACCAGCAGATGCTGGCCTTGGAGCGGCAATGGTGGAAGTACGCCGGGGCCAAGGAACAGGCCATCCGCGAGCTGTTCGATCTGTCCGCCACGCACTACTACCAGATCCTCAATGCCCTCATCGATACCGAGGATGCGCTGGCCCACGATCCCATGCTGGTCAAGAGATTGCGTAGACTACGTACATCACGCCAACGTGCCCGCACTGCCCGTCGTCTGGGAACAGATTCGTAAAGTCGCGTCACGAGCAGCCGGATGCGCACGTCCTGTTGCGTCCGTTCCGGCCTCGGGCACCCCGTATGAAATCAGCAAGGACGTCGTTTTACCATGACCAAATACGCTCGGGATGAATTTGATCGGGTCCCGGAGACCTCTACCCGGCAGGGAGTCCACCGGGCCGTCGCGGCATCGCGGCGGCGGAGCCTGGCGCCGATCCTGGCGGCCGGCTGCGTAGCCCTGGCCATCGGCCTGGTGGCCTTCCTGATCCTGCCGAAGCTCGGCTTCTCCGCAGGCCAGGCCGCGGCCGTGACGGCCGGTGGCAGCGCGTCCGCATCTGCCAGCAGCAGCCCGTCCGCCACGAGCACCATGAGCCCCAGTCCCACGCCGACGAGCCCGGAGCCGGCCGGCACGGACGCCGCCGCCGCGCCGGCGGCTTCGCCGTCAGCTACGCCGAGCGCCACAGCCGCCGCCGTCGACAAGACGCAGCCGGTGACGATCTACAACGCGACCACCACCGCCGGCCTCGCCACCCGCGTCGGCGGCACCGTCACCTCCGACGGCTGGGTCCTGGGCGAGACAGGCAACTGGGGCGGTGTCCCGCAACAGACGTCGGTGATCTTCTACAGCGGCGTCGAGCAGAAGGACAATGCGGAGGCACTCGGAGCCCTCCTCGGCGTCGACACCCTCGTGGACTCTGCCGAGTTCAACATGCCCCTTGTCGTCGTTCTCGGCCCCGGCTACCAGTAGCCAATCCGGTTACGCCTCAATAACTATTAGGCGGCGGCCCTGCCCGCCGCCGGCGTTCCTGGGGGACGCTGTGGGTACAGTATCTGCGGATTTCTCTTCGCAGTCCGCGGCGCACATCGAGGTGGGCCGCACGCAAGCTAGCTGAAAGTGTGGACACCATGGCACTGGGAACCGTCAAATGGTTCAACGCCGAAAAGGGCTACGGCTTCATCGCCGTGGACGGTTCCGAGAACGACGTCTTCGTGCACTGGTCCGCGATCGTCGGGGAAGGCTACCGCGCCCTGGACGAGGGCCAGCGGGTGGAACTGGAAGTCGGCGAGGGCGAAAAGGGCCCGCAGGCCGAAAGCGTCCGGCCCGCCTAGTGGTACTGGCTGCCGTCACGAACGCCCCAAGGAACGCGGCCGGGCGCCGCGGAGGACATTTGCCGCTGGGCCGCGCCCTGGCGGCGGGCACCGTAGCGGCCCTGGCCCTGACGGGGTGCCTGGGCCCCGCGGGCAGTGCCCGCGTGGCCAGCGCCGACGCCAGCGGTGACGGCACCCTGCGCATCGGCCTGATCCTGGACAACACGGGCAAGCAGAACTTCCTCAACGCCTCCGAGCTCGCGGCGGCCAAACTTGCCGTCAAGGAGATCAACGCTGCCGGCGGGCACAAAGGCAAACCGGTGGAGCTGCTGCCGGAAACCATCAGCACGGACGCCGCCGCCCAGGCGAAAGCGCTGGTTGCCGCCAAGGCCGACGTCGTGATCGGCCCGACCGATTCCAGCCGTGCCCCGGCCGCCATCGACGTGCTGGCCAACGCCAAGGTAGCCGTGATCTCCCCGGCCAACACCGCCGCCGCGCTCAGCAACTACAAGAGCGGCGGCTACTATTTCCGCACCTCGGCCGCCGACATCGCCCAGGCATCCGTCCTCGCCAAACTGGTCAAAGACGGCGGCGCCAGGACCCTGGCGGTGCTGCATGAGGAAGGCGACTACGGCAAAGACGTCGCCGCCGCAGTCGTTGGTGCGGCGAAACAGTCCGGACTGGAAGTCGTGGCGGACTCGGAGTTCACCCCCGGCCAGGCGCAGCAGGCTGCCGCCGCCGCTAAGGCCGCCAACCCCGACGCCGTCATCCTGGTCTCGCGCGACGGCGCACAGGGCGCCATCGCCGAGCTGAACAACGCCGGCCTCGCCGGCAAGAAGCTGGTCCTCAGTGACGGAGCAGTCAGCAAGTACGGCTCTGGCCTGGGCGCCCGGGCGCTCGAGGGTGCACGCGGGATCCTGCCCGGCGTGTTTCCCTCCGCAGCCTTCCAGGCGGACCTCGTGGCCGTTGATCCCGGGCTGAAGGACATGGTGTTCGCCGCCGAGACGTACGACGCCGTCGTCCTGGCCGCCGTCGCCGCCGCCGCCGCAGAGGACGACGCCGGCACCTCCATCGCGGCGTCCCTCGTCGCGGTCTCCGGCGGAACCCCGGCAGCAGGCGGAACCGGGGCCGGCGGCAGCCAGCCGCCCAGCGAGTCATGCACGAGCTACAAGGACTGCGTCGGCGTCCTCCGGGCAGGCCAGCGGCCGGACTACGACGGCCAGTCCGGACGGATCAACTTTGATGCCCACGGCGACATCACCGAAGCGAACTACATGGTTTCGACTTACGGCGAGGACAACCTGCCCACGGTGGACGGCACAGAAGCCGCGAGCAGCAGCGGCGGCTGATCGCTCGTAGCGTATTGTGCCCGCGTGGCGGCCGGTTCCGGCCGGCCACTGCTTGCACTCTCCCCGGGGGAGTGCTAATTATTGATTTAGCACTCCAGCGCACTGACTGCTAACACGACGCCCGGTCCGCCCGGCCGCGAAGTGGGGCAGCCGGTCCAGGAGCTAAAGAAACACCTTGCTGGGGTGAGATCCCGGACCCGGCGGCATACAGAGGCCGCGGGGTTGGGATCGTCCGTCGCGGGCACCACAGCGAAGGTTCATTCTTAACGACTGTCCCGAAAGGACTACTGCCGTTATGGCCAAGATCATTGCATTTGATGAAGAGGCACGCCGCGGTCTTGAGCGGGGCCTGAACATCCTCGCCGACGCCGTCAAGGTCACCCTCGGCCCGCGGGGACGCAACGTCGTCCTCGAAAAGAAGTGGGGCGCCCCCACGATCACCAACGATGGTGTTTCCATCGCCAAGGAGATCGAGCTGGACGATCCCTACGAAAAGATCGGCGCCGAGCTGGTCAAGGAAGTTGCCAAGAAGACGGATGACGTCGCAGGCGACGGCACCACCACGGCAACCGTGCTGGCACAAGCCCTGGTCAAGGAAGGCCTGCGCAACGTCGCGGCCGGCGCTGACCCGCTGTCCCTCAAGCGCGGCATCGAGAAGGCTGTTGACGCGGTCACCGTCGAGCTCCTGGCCTCCGCCAAGGAAATCGAGACCAAGGAAGAGATCGCCGCCACCGCGTCCATCTCCGCCGGCGACAACGAGATCGGCGCCCTGATCGCCGAAGCCCTCGACAAGGTCGGCAAGGAAGGCGTCATCACCGTCGAGGAGTCGAACACGTTCGGCCTCGAGCTGGAGCTGACCGAAGGCATGCGCTTCGACAAGGGCTACATCTCCGCCTACTTCGTCACCGACGCTGAGCGCCAGGAAACGGTCCTTGAGGATCCGTACATCCTGATCGTCAACTCCAAGATCTCCAACGTCAAGGAACTGGTTGCTGTCCTGGAAAAGGTCATGCAGTCCAACAAACCGCTGCTGATCATTGCCGAAGACATCGAGGGCGAGGCCCTGGCCACCCTGATCGTCAACAAGATCCGCGGCACCTTCAAGTCCGTCGCCGTCAAGGCTCCGGGCTTCGGCGACCGCCGCAAGGCGCAGCTGGCCGACATCGCCATCCTCACCGGTGGCCAGGTCATCTCCGAGGAAGTCGGCCTCAAGCTTGAGACCGCCGGACTCGAACTCCTTGGCAAGGCCCGCAAGGTTGTTGTCACCAAGGACGAGACCACGATCGTCGAGGGTGCAGGCGACGCCGACCAGATCGCCGGCCGCGTGTCCCAGATCCGCGCCGAGATCGAGAACTCCGATTCCGACTACGACCGCGAGAAGCTGCAGGAGCGCCTGGCCAAGCTGGCCGGTGGCGTTGCAGTCATCAAGGCCGGCGCCGCAACCGAGGTCGAGCTCAAGGAACGCAAGCACCGCATTGAGGACGCCGTCCGCAACGCCAAGGCTGCTGTCGAAGAGGGCATCGTCGCAGGCGGTGGCGTTGCCCTGATCCAGGCCGGCGCCAAGGCATTCGCGAACCTGCAGCTCTCCGGTGACGAAGCAACCGGCGCGAACATCGTCCGCGTTGCCATCGACGCCCCGCTGAAGCAGATCGCCTTCAACGCCGGCCTCGAGCCCGGCGTCGTCGTGGACAAGGTCCGCGGCCTGCCCGCAGGCCACGGCCTCAACGCCGCCACCGGCGAGTACGTCGACCTGCTGGCCGCCGGCATCAACGACCCGGTCAAGGTAACCCGCTCTGCCCTGCAGAACGCGGCTTCCATCGCCGGCCTCTTCCTCACCACCGAGGCCGTTGTAGCCGACAAGCCCGAGAAGGGTGGCGCCCCGATGGGCGGCGGCGACGACATGGGCGGCATGGGCGGCATGGGCGGTTTCTAACCACCCGCGCCAGCCATCACCGGCTGTTCGACGACGGCGGTCCCACCTTCGGGTGGGGCCGCCGTCGCCGGTTAAGCGCGGCCCCTGTCCAAGGGAGCGTCGGTGGGCGTCGGCGGGTTCTGGCAGGATAGGTCAGTGACGATTACAGCAGCGGCCGACGGTTCGGCCTTAGGAAATCCTGGCCCGGCCGGCTGGGCCTGGTACGTGAATGACGACTGCTGGCGGGCCGGGGGGTGGCCCCACGGCACGAACAACCAGGGCGAACTCATGGCGGTGCTGGACCTGTTCCGGGCAACGGCGCACATGCCCGGGGAAGACCTGCTGATCCTCTGCGACAGCCAGTACGTCATCAACGCCGTGACCAAGTGGATGCCCGGCTGGAAACGCAAGGGCTGGCGCAAAGCCGACGGCAAGCCGGTGCTGAACGTGGACCTCCTCAAGGACATCGACCAGGCGCTCGTGGGCCGCAAGTACACCTTCGAGTGGGTGCGGGGCCACGCGGGGCACGAGCTCAACGAGGCGGCCGACGTCCGCGCCCGGGCAGCGGCCACGGCGTACCAGCAGGGCGTGGCCGTCCGGCAGGGTCCCGGGTTCGGCACCCCGGAGGGCGAACCGCCAGCGGGCGAACCGCCAGCGGGCAAAACACAGCAGGGCATGACACAGCAGGACAAGATGCAGCCCGCCGCCCAGTCCGCCGCCCCACCCGCCGCCCCCCCCGCGACCCGGCCGCAGGCAGCCCCGGCGCCAGCCGGCCAGCAGGAACTCTTTGGCGCGCCGGGGACCTACGACGAACCGGACCTCTTCAGCGAACTCGAAGAAGAACCTGCCGTAGACCGGGCGGAGGCCAGCGCCGAAGCCGTCGTCGAGTCCCTCGAACGCGAACTGCTCCGCCCCGAAACCCGGGCAGACCTGGGCCGCACGGGCGTGCTGCTCCACCCGGACTTCACCGAAATCGGCAGCTCCGGCCGGATCTGGACCCGCGACGCCATGATGATGTCACTCGAGGACAACCCGGGCGGAGCCGTGGAGCTGGAACTGTTG
Source organism: Arthrobacter sp. 01T425 (assembly GCF_056398725.1). Lineage (NCBI taxonomy): Bacteria > Bacillati > Actinomycetota > Actinomycetes > Micrococcales > Micrococcaceae > Arthrobacter > Arthrobacter sp. 01T425. The sequence goes on from NZ_JBFTPY010000010.1 coordinate 11,469, forward strand.
GGCGCGGACCGGCTGGGTGAGAAGACCATCCTGCTGACCTACCGCAGCCACACCCGTGAGGGATCAGCCCTGCGCAGCTCCCTGTGGGTCCTTGAAGGCGCCCAATGGCGCCTGCGCTTCCACCAGGGCACACCCGAGGCCTGAGGGCGCGTGCGGCTCACGTGAAGCGCTGCGCATTGCCCAGTTCCGCCTGCGCATAGGTGGCGGCCGCGGAGTTCAGCGCGAGGTTGATGGACGCCAGGGACGCCTCGACCCTGCCCTGGGTCAGCGTCCACTCGGCCACGAGGGTTTGGAAATTAGTCGCCGCGGAGCCCCGCCAGCTGCCCTGGAGCTCGTCCAGCCCCCGTTTCATGGCGTGGACGTCCGCGCTGATCCTCTCCACCGTGGCCTGCACGTTGGCGGACTTCAGCTGGAGGAGTTCGGTATCGACGGAGATGATGCTCATGGAAATGCCTCTCGAATGCTCGGGAGGCGGCCGCGGCCCGGCGAAGCACGGTGAACGTCAGCGGGTCTGCGGTGAGGTATTGCGGTGACATTTTCGGTGAGAGCTGGCGGGGAGCGGCTGCCTCATCCGGATCTTCCGGACACCTCGAGCGTAGGCGGGCGGCGCGCCGGCCGGACACCGCCGTCGGCCCCTATGTGGATAAGTCCGCTGTGGACCGTTCCGTGGCCTCTTCGTCCAGGAGCGGGATGCTGACCACCAGCGTGGCACCGCCGCCGTCGGTCTTCCCGACCCGCACGGACCCGGAATGCGAGCCGACGATGGCGGCCACGATCGCCAGGCCAAGTCCGCTGCCGCCGGTCTCCCTGGTCCGGGAGGTGTCGGCCCGGTAGAAGCGCTCGAAAATACGGGCCGCCTCCTCATCCGGAACCCCCGGTCCGTGGTCCCGGACCTCGATCACGGACTGCCGTGTTCCGTCCGGTGCGGTCCGGACCCCGACGCCAATTTCGACCGGGGTGCCCTCCGGCGTGTAGCGCAGGGCATTGCCGACCAGGTTGCTGACCACTTGGCGCAGTTTGGCTTCGTCGCCCAGCACCGGGGCGGCGGCCGGGGCCGCGCCGTCAATCCCGGTGAGGGTGATGGTGCGTTTGCGGTCGCTCGCCTGGGTGTCCACCACGGCGTCGTTGGCCAGCAGCAGCAGGTCCGCGGGCTTCTGCTGCAACGGCCGCTGTTCGTCGATCCTGGCCAGCAGCAGCAGGTCTTCGACCATGGCTCCCATGCGTTTGGCTTCGCTTTCGATCCGCCCCATCGCCGTGGCCACGTCTTCCGGGGTGGACAACGCCCCGTGCCGGTACAGCTCGGAGAACCCGCGGATGGTCACCAGCGGGGTTCTCAGTTCGTGCGAGGCGTCGGCGGCGAAGCGCCGCATCCGCGCCTCGGACGCCATCCTGGCGGCGAAGGCCGTCTCAATGTGCGCGAGCATGGCATTGAGCGAGCTCCCAAGCCGGCCCACCTCCGTGCCCGGGTTCTCCACCTCCACACGCTGGGACAAGTCTCCCGCGGCGATCGCGGCGGCCGTCTTCTCCACCCGGGCCAGCGGCCGGAAGGACCGCGAAACAGTCCAGGTGGCAATGAAGAACGCCAGCACGAGCGTCAGCAGGCCCACACCCACCACCACCAGGGCAGCGTGTTCCATCACCGAATCCACGGGGTCCAGCGGCAGCCCGATCACGACGACGGCGCCACGGTTGTTGTTGTCCACCACGCTGACGGCCACGACCCGCCAGCTGCCGCCCTCGGATCCGCGGACCTGGAACGGCATCTGCTGGCGTTCCCGGGCCTCGACCGAGGAAAAGGTGCTGAGCGCGGGGTGGGATTCCTTGTCGCCGCCGAAGGTGTAGGGCGGAAGACCGGGGCTGAAGAGCATCAGCGAGTAGTCGGTGGGAACGGTGGAGTTGGTCTCCTGCAACTGGCTGAAGGACTGCTGCTGCCGCGCGGATTCGACGGCGGCCCGGAGCTTGTCATCCACCTGGCCCTGCAGGAAGCTGTGCAGCAGCGTCAGCGTGCCCGCCCCGGTAGCCGTGAGGGCCACCAGCATGAGCGCCATCATGATGGCCACGAGCTGCGAGCGCAGCGACGCCGATTTCCAGCGGTACAGCAAGGTCAGCGCTTCTCGGCAGTCCGCAGGACGTAGCCGACGCCGCGCTTGGTCTGGATCAGTGCCGGGGCATCGGGATCGATATCCACTTTGCGGCGCAGGTAGGAGATGTACGACTCCACGATCGAGGCGTCGCCGTTGAAGTCGTACTCCCATACATGGTCGAGGATCTGGGCCTTGGACAGGACCCGGTTCGGATTGAGCATGAGGTAGCGCAGGAGCTTGAATTCCGTGGGTGAGAGCTCGATCACGGTCCCGCCGCGGCGGACCTCGTGGGCGTCGTCGTCGAGCTGGAGGTCATCGACCCGGATCACGGCGTCGTCGTCGACCTGGGGTTGCGTGCGCCGGAGTACGGCGCGGATGCGGGCCACCACCTCGTCGAGGCTGAACGGTTTGGTGACGTAATCGTCCCCGCCCACGGTCAAACCGGTGACTTTGTCCTCGGTGTCGTCCTTGGCCGTGAGGAACAGGACCGGGAAGTGCTTGCCGGCGGCGCGCAGTCGGCGGGTAACGGTGAAGCCGTCCATGTCCGGCAGCATGACGTCCAGCACCGCCAGATCGGGGGAGTGCAACTCAGCAGCAGCCAGCGCCTCGCGTCCGCTGCCGGCCGAGACGACTTCAAAACCAGCGAAGCGCAGGGACGTGGAGAGCAGCTCGCGGATGTTCGGTTCGTCATCGACGACAAGGAGCTTGGCTTCGGGACCGTTCTTCTTCATGTTCCCATGATGCTCCCAGACTCTGGGAGTTTTCTGAATGGAGGTTGTGTGTTGCATGGCCGCATCCCCGGCACCCGCCTAGCCCGCGGTGCCGACGTCCTTGGCGTCCATGATCCGGTAGGCGTACCCCTGCTCGGCGAGGAACCGCTGCCGCTTCGCGGCGAAATCCTGGTCCAGGGTGTCCCTGGCCACGAGCGAGTAGAACCGGGCGGAGCGGCCGTCCTTCTTCGGGCGCAGCAGCCGGCCCAGGCGCTGGGCCTCCTCCTGGCGGGACCCGAATGAACCGGAGACCTGGATCGCGACCGACGCCTCGGGCAGGTCGATGGAGAAATTGGCGACCTTGGACACCACCAGGGTCTGCACCTCGCCGGCGCGGAACGCGTCGAACAGCCGCTGGCGCTCCTTCACCGACGTGTCGCCCTTGATCACCGGCGCGCCCAGGCGCTCGCCGATCTCGTCGAGCTGGTCGATGTACTGCCCGATCACCAGGAGCTGTTCCCCGGCGTGTTCGGCGACGAGTTCTTCGACCACCCGGGTCTTCGTCTCGGAGGTGGCACACAGCCGGTATTTGTCGGCGTCCTCGGCCATGGCATAGGCCACCCGTTCGTCGCGGGGCAGGTCCACCCGGACTTCCACGCAATCGGCCGGGGCGATGTAGCCCTGGGCCTCGATGTCCTTCCACGGCGCGTCGTAGCGTTTCGGCCCGATCAGGCTAAAGACCTCGCCCTCCCGGCCGTCCTCCCGCACCAACGTGGCGGTCAGCCCGAGCCGCCGGCGGGCCTGCAGGTCCGCCGTCATCCGGAAGATCGGCGCGGGCAGCAGGTGGACCTCGTCGTAGATGATCAGGCCCCAGTCGTTGCCGTCCACGAGCTCCAGGTGCGGGTACAGCCCGCCGCGCTTCGTGGTCAGGACCTGGTAGGTGGCGATCGTGACCGGCCGGACTTCCTTGACGGAGCCGGAGTACTCGCCGATCTCCTCCTCGGTCAGCGACGTGCGTTTGAGGAGCTCGTCCTTCCACTGCCGCGCGGCGACGGTGTTGGTCACCAGGATCAGTGTGGTGGTGGAGCTGGTGGCCATGGCGGCCGCGCCGACCAGCGTCTTGCCGGCGCCGCAGGGAAGGACGACGACGCCGCTGCCGCCGGCCCAGAAGTTCTCCGCGGCCAGTTGCTGGTAGGGCCGCAGCTTCCAGCCCGATTCGTTGAGCATGATGGGGTGCGGGGTGCCGTCCACGTAGCCGGCCAGGTCCTCGGCCGGCCAGCCAAGCTTGAGCAGCAGCTGCTTGAGCTGGCCGCGCTGGGAGGAATGCACCACCACCGTCTCGCCGTCGATCCGTGGCCCGAGCAGCGGGGCGATCTTCTTGGCGCGGCTGATTTCCTCGAGCACCGGGTAGTCGGAGGTGCGCATGACCAGGCCGTGCTGCGGGTCCTTCTCCAGCCGGAGCCGGCCGTACCGGGACATGGTCTCTTCGACGTCGATCAGCAGGGAATGGGGCACGGGGAAACGGGAGTACGTGAGCAGGGTGTCCAGCACTTTTTCGGCGTCCAGCCCGGCCGCCCGGGCGTTCCAGAGCCCCAACGGCGTCAGCCGGTAGCTGTGCACATGCTCCGGGGCCCGTTCCAGCTCGGCGAACGCCGCGATGGCGTGCCGGGCCTCCGTTGCGAGTTCGTGGTCGACCTCCAGCAGGATGGTCTTGTCACTCTGGACGATCAGGGGCCCGTCATTCACTGGAACAATTCCTCTGTAGCTTCTACGTCGATAATGCGGTGGATGGACAGGACCCGCTCGATTTCCTTGTCCGGATCGAACACCCGCACCCGCCCGCCATTCACAGCTACCGGAACAACCGTCTCGCGGGTGGCATTTCCCATGCTGTCCACGACGTTCATGATGACCCGCTGCCTGAGGCGGATCGCCTTCAGCAGGGTCTCGAGGCCCAGCTGGGTCGCTTCCTCGCTGCCCGGGGCCGCCGGCGGGTGGGCGCCGGAGCCCGGCGCCCGGGACCCGTTGGCGCGCAGCACGGCCAGCTGGGCCTCGATGTCGGCCTCCGGCGGAGCGGTCCGCGGGGCGGTGTACACCGGCCGGCCGCTGCCGGGCGCAGGGGTGCTGCGGCGCAGCCGGACGATGGCGGAGGCAGCTTCCTCCAGGACCGGGGCGAGCCCCAAACCCCGGAGGGCCTGGGCGGTTTCCCGGGGCGCGGCGTGGGAGACGACCACGGTGGGCGCGATGCGCACCAGCCCGAGGCCAGCCACGGCCGGGGCGTTGAGCAGTTCCAGCAGGGCAGCCTCGTCCTCGCTTTGGATAAAACTGGCCGCGGCCCCCACCCGGAGCCGGGAATGGCGCGCGGCGGTGTCTTCGATGAGGTACTGGAGGGGCTGCGGGATGGCGGTGGCCGAATGCTGGCGCAGGAAGTCCAGCATCGCCGCGGCGTCCAGGCCGGTGTCGAGGGCCCGGCGCACGGAGGTGACGGAGAACCGGTAGATGGTGGCCGGTCCCTGCCCTTCGGCCGTGGCCATGGTCAGGAGCCGTTCGCTCAGTTCGGGGTCGAGGTAGCCCGGCGCCACCGCCGTCAGGTCTGCCTGCAGCAACACGTGCTGCAGGGCCGCCGGCAGGTGTTCGCCCAGGATCCCCAGTGCGTCGTCCGGCTGCTCGGCGGCGATCGCGGCGCCCAGCTGGCTCAGCGCCCCGGAGCCGATCAGGCCAAGCATCTCGGCCTCCGCGAGGATGCCGCGGATCAGCGAGCTGAAGCGCCTGGCCATCCGGGGCTGCGTCCACTCGGCACGCTCCAGCACGGCGGCGGCATCGAGGACGGGGGCCTGCCCGTCGGGCGCCACGGCCTCAAGGGTGAGTTCGTGCAGGATTTCCAGGACCCTTTTGCGGACCACCGGGGCGTCCGGCCGCTGCGCCTCGGCGGAGAGCGCATTGATGGTGGTCCCGGCCGGGCCCCGGTGCCCGGCCGGGCCCGGGGCGGCAGCATTCACCGGCTGGCCCACGAGGGACGGTGCGCGCTCGCTGGCCAGCCAGGCGTTGACCAGCCACAGCCACTGCTCCTGCCGCGGCAGCGACAGCCACTCCAGCTGCGGCGGCTGCACCCACGCAGAACTGTCGACGTCCAGCCGGAGCAGACCGGCCATTCCGCAGAGCTCCGCGAGGACGCCGGCCTCGTGCACGTCCATCCGCAGGGAATCCGCCAGCCGCTTCATCTCCCGGACCCCGACGCCCCCGCTTCGCAGCGTCGCCAGCGGCTGTTCGCGCACGGTGTAGAGCACTTCGCCGACGAGCCGCAGCGTCTCGGCGATGGCGCCCAACGCGGCGTTTCGGCGCAGCCCCGCGCTCGTGTTGCCCAGCCGGGGGACAGGCGGCGTGAGCGAAAAGTTCTCGATGACAAACCCGCCGCGCAGCGACACTCCGACGCTGTGCGGCAGTTCGACGTGCGCGGCGTCCAGCGGTACCAGCAGCCCGCGCGCCAGCAGCCAGTCCACGGGGCCGACGTCGGCGCCTTCGTGGAGCACGGACGCCCGGCGCTGCGCCTGCGGGACGGCGCCCATGGCCCAGTTCCCGAACCGGGCCAGAAGGGCGGCGGTCCGGTCCGGTGCGGTGGCCAGGATTTGCTGGAGCGATTCCGGTGTTGCCGTCCAGTGCTGCAGGGACAGGGCGGCTTCCATCGGCGTCGTGGCGGGAGAGATGGACGCCCCGGCGCGGTGAAGTTCCCCCACCAGCTGCACCACGCGCTGCGTGAAAGCAGGCTGGAGCCGCACCAGTTCGGTGTAGCTGCGCCCCAGCCCCGCAGGGTAGATGCCAATCACGTCCTTGAGGCTGCCGACCGGAAGGTAGTGGCGCTGCTTGGCGGCGGCGGGGGTCGCGCCGTGCGGCGGATCTGCGCGGTGGACGAGGGCCAGTTCCTGCAGGGAATGGAGGAGCCGGTCGACGGCGGCAACCGAGGAGCCGTTGATCAGTTTCTTCAGCATCGCCGCCGACGCGCTGTGCCCGGTATCGGCGTTGGTGCACAGGTGCAGGGTTTCCAGGACCTGCATCTGCGGGCGGTTGAGCCGTTCGAGTGCCCGCTGGACGCTGACGCGTCCGCTGGCGCGGGCGGCGAGGGCGGCGAAGTCCGGGACGCCGGGAGAAATCAGGTCCGGCCGCGCGGAGAACAAGGCCCGCAACGATTCGTCGCTTCGTGCCTGAAGTTCCTTGCTGAGCGCGCGGATGAGGGACATCGCTCCAACGTTACCTTTCGCCGGGCCCGCGCGGGCGGCGCCGGGCTGCCACCGCGTCGACAACGAGGGCCAGCATGAGCAGGAATGCCACCGGGAGGCCGTAGAGGGCCGTCGAGGTAATCCAGGCGGGCGCCACGGCATTGTTGAAGGCCATCGCCATGACAGCGCCGACGGCAACGAGGGACAGCACAGCAAGGGTGGCCGCTACGATCATCAAAGGCCGCCGGTAACGCGTCAGTGTCATGGGGGCAACGCTAACAGTCCGGCATCGCCCGCGCCTCAAGCCGTTAAAGTGAACCAGGCAGGATAACCTTGGAGATACAGACCAACACGGTCCGGGCAGTCATACCCTGAACCCGCGTATCCATGCGGATGCGGTGACCGCCGGCCGTGTCCCCGCAGAACGAAGAAGGTTGATTACGTGCCTACCGGCAAGGTCAAGTGGTATGACAAGGAAAAAGGCTTCGGATTCCTCGCGGGCGAGGACGGCCAGGAAGTCTTCCTGCCCAAGTCCGCGTTGCCCGAAGGCATCACGGAGCTCAAGGCCGGCACGCGTGTTGAATTTGGTGTAGCCGACGGACGCAAGGGTGCCCAGGCCCTGGGCCTGCGCGTGCTGGACAAGACGCCGTCCATCGCCAAGGCAAAGCGGCCCAGCGCCAGGGACCTTGCCCCGCTGGTCCAGGACCTCGTCAGCGTGCTGGATAACCTGTCCGGGACCCTGTCCGCGGGCAAGTACCCGGAAGGCAACAAGGGCAAGGCGATCGCAGCGGCCCTCCGTAAGGTTGCCGACGAGCTGGACGTATAAGGCTTTTGATGACTCAGGAACCTGATCAGTTGCCGGCGCCGGATGCCGGAACCGCAGCGCCCACCGGGGCCAAAGCAACCGGCTCCAAGCAGGGAATCCGCCCGCGCGCCGGCGTGCCCGTCTGGCGCACCGGCAAGCCTGACGCCTTCCTGGCCGCCGCCGTCGACGTCGCCCGCACCGCGGTGGAGGGCATTGCCCCCGCCGAGCAGATCGGCGAGCACATCGGTGCCCGGAGCGAGGGCGACCGCCTGGTGACCCACCTGTTCGAATCCAGGCTCCCCGGCTACCTGGGCTGGCAGTGGTACGCCGTGCTGACACGCAACTCGCGCTCCAAGGTGGTCACGGTGGACGAACTTGGGCTCCTGCCCTCCGAGGACTCCATCCTGGCACCGGCCTGGGTTCCGTGGGCCGAACGGGTCCGCCCGGAAGACGCGCAGGCTGACGAGGCTGCCGAGGCGCCGTCCGGTTCCGAAGCGCCGTCACAGGCGTCCGACGCCGACCAGCAGGATGACGCCGACGACGACGCCGCTGACGCCGACGCCGACGACGCCGCTGACGACGACACTGACGGCGACGCCGACACTGACGCCGACGACGCTGAGCGGGAACGCTCAACGGGCGAGGCCGACTAGCGGTTGGAAGCGTCCGGGAGCGTGTCTGGGGAGGGCTGGGGCTGATGTCCACGTTCAAATCCCTGCACATCCTGAACTACCGGATCTGGTTCGTCGGCGCCCTCATTTCCAACGTTGGCACCTGGATGCAGCGCACCGCCCAGGACTGGCTGGTGTTCGCCCACCTGACGGCGCACGATGCCGGGGCGGTGGGAATCACGATGGCCCTGCAGCTGGGCCCGCAACTCTTCCTGGCACCCGTGGCCGGACTGGTCGCCGACCGGTTCAACCGCAAGCGGCTCCTGGTGCTGACGCAGTCCGCCATGGCGCTGCTGAGCGCGGGGCTGGGCATCCTGGTGGTTACGGGCGCGGCGCAGCTCTGGCACGTCTACGCCTTTGCCCTGATGCTCGGGGTGGTCTCCGCCCTGGACGCCCCCGTCCGGCAGACCTTCGTCTCGGAACTCGTCCAGGACGACTACCTGCCCAACGCAGTGGCCCTGAACAGCGCGTCTTTCAATGTTGCCCGGATGATCGGTCCGGCCGTCGCCGGCGTGCTCACGGCCATCGTCGGGCCCGGCTGGGTCTTCCTCATTAATACGCTCACCTTTGTGCCCCTGTTGCTGAGCCTGGCGAAAATCCCGTCGTCGTCGCTGCGCCGGCTGCCGCGGGCACCGGCGGGCAAGGGCAGGATCCGGGAGGGGCTGCGCTATGTGAGGTACCGTCCGGATTTGGTCGTGGTGCTGGTGGCGATCTTCATCGTGGGAACCCTGGGGCTGAATTTCGCCCTGTTCATCGCGGCCATGGTGGGGACCGAATTCGGCCTGGACGCGGGGGCCTTCGGCCTGATGAATTCGATCATGGCCATCGGATCCGTAGCCGGGGCCCTGCTGTCCGCCGGGCGCGGCAAGCCACGGCTGAGGGTCATCTTCGGGGCGGCCGCCGCCTTCGGCGTGACCTCGGGCATCGCAGCGATGGCCCCGAACTACTTCTGGTACGGCGTCGCACTTGTGCCCGTGGGGCTGTTCGCGATCACCATGATGACGAGCGCCAACGGGTACGTCCAGACCACCACAGAGCCCGTAATGCGGGGCCGGGTGATGGCCCTCTACATGGCGATCTTCATGGGCGGAACCCCCCTTGGTGCGCCGTTCGTCGGCTGGGTGGCAAACACCGCCGGCCCCCGCTGGTCCATGGCGGTCGCGGCGGGCGCCGGCCTGCTGGCGGCCCTGATCGGGCTGGTGTGGATCATCCGCGCGAAGCACCTGCGGCTCCACTTCAACCGCCGCGCCCACGGGCTGCGGTACTTCCGCGTCGAAAGCCGGACCGGGGCGGCCGGTGCCGGCAGGGACGCGCTGCCGGAGGCACAGCAGGGCGGACGGACCTGAAACGACGAGGGCGCCGTCACGGCTTAGGTTCTCAGGGCCGTGACGACGCCGGACGCAGGGCTACTTCTTCAGTTCCGCCACGACGAAATCGATGCACTCGAGCAGTGCCGAGACATCGTCGGGCTCGATCGCCACGAAGGTGGCGATGCGCAGCTGGTTGCGGCCCAGCTTGCGGTACGGCTCGGTGTCGACGACGCCGTTGGCGCGGAGCACCTTGGCGATGGCCGCGGCGTCGATCGAGTCATCGAAGTCGATCGTGGCGATCACGTTCGAGCGGTCCTCGGCCTTGGCCACGAACGGCGTGGCGTATTCGGACGCTTCGGCCCAGCGGTAGATGCGGCCTGCAGAATCCGCGGTCCGGCCGGCGGCGAAGTCCAGGCCGCCGTTGGCGTTGAGCCACTGCACCTGGGCGTCCAGGGTCACCAGGGTGGCCAGTGCGGGGGTGTTGTAGGTCTGGTTCAGCCGGGAATTGTCGATCGCCGTCTGGAGGTCAAGGAAGTCGGGAATCCAGCGGTTGCCGGCCTTGATCCGTGCCGCCCGTTCCAGCGCGGCCGGGGAGAACAGGCCCAGCCACAGGCCGCCGTCGGACGCGAAGTTCTTCTGCGGCGCGAAGTAGTACACGTCCGACTCCGCCACGTCCACGTCCAGCCCGCCCGCGGCCGAGGTCGCGTCCACGAGCACCAGCGACCCCTCGTCGGCGCCGGCCACCCGCTGGACGGGGGCGGCTACGCCGGTTGAGGTCTCGTTCTGCGGCCACGCATAGACGTCGACGCCGGCCTCCGCCCGGGCGGTGGGGCGGGTGCCGGGTTCGGCCTTGATGATGGAGGACTCGGCAAGGAACGGCGCCTTGTTGGTGGCGGAGGCGAACTTCGAGCCGAACTCGCCGAAGGACAGGTGCTGCGCTTTGTTCTCCACGAGCCCGAAGCTGGCAATGTCCCAGAACGCGGTAGATCCGCCGACGCCCAGCACCACTTCATAGCCTTCCGGTGCCCGGAAGAATTCGCTGAGGCCGCTGCGCACCGAGCCGACCAGGTTCTTCACGGGCGCCTGGCGGTGCGAGGTCCCCAGCAGCTTCGACGATGCCGCGGCGAGGGCGTCCATCTGTTCCGGCCGGACTTTGGACGGGCCGGCGCCGAACCGTCCGTCCTTGGGCAGGAGGTTGGCGGGGATCGTGATGCTGGTGTCGCTCACAGTGGCTCCAATTTTCGGCTGGTTCGTAGCGTGGCTGGGAGGTGGCGGGCAGGGATGGCCACCACGGACACCACTTTTCATTCTGCCTGTTTTATTCTGCCTGTTTTATTTTGCCTGACAGCCCCCGGCGATACGGAAAAAGGCCTGTCATAGTCCGGTCATTGAGACGCCGGGGACGGCCGGCCGGCTGGGGCTGGGACAATAGCTCCAGGTCGATCGAAAGATTATCCGGAGTAATTCAAAATAGGCTAGGCTGGCATGCGAACGTACGGCGGTTTCCGCCTGGGCGCATCCTGCATGCAGCCCGCACGCGGTACGGTGGGAATGACGCTAGGACTGCGCTCGAGGAGCTGAGCTGAATGACGGATCTGATCGATACCACGGAGATGTATCTTCGGACCATTCTGGAACTTGAAGAAGAAAACATCGTTGCCCTCCGCGCCCGCATCGCCGAACGGCTCCGCCACTCCGGCCCCACTGTGTCCCAGACGATCGGCCGGATGGAGCGCGACGGGCTGGTGGTTGTTTCCGGCGACCGGCACCTTGAACTGACGGAAACCGGACGGAAACGTGCAATCGGTGTCATGCGCAAGCACCGTCTGGCCGAACGCCTCCTCGCGGACGTGATCGGGCTCGACTGGGCCTACGTCCACGAGGAAGCGTGCCGCTGGGAACATGTCATGAGCGAACGCGTCGAGCGAAGAATCTTCGAGATGCTCAACCACCCGACGGTCTCGCCCTACGGAAACCCCATTCCGGGGCTTGCGGATCTTGGCGGCGTGCCCAATGGCGCCCCCGTGGACAGGCCTGTGAACCTGCTGGAGGCCATGGCCGGCTACGGGGTAACTTCCAGGGTTACGGTCAACCGGCTCGCGGAGCCGATCCAGGTGGAGCCGGAGCTTCTGGCCCAGCTCGACGAGGGCGGAATCAGGCCTGGCGCGCTTGTCTCGCTGGAGCGGGTGGGGGAGTACATCTCGGTCCGCGTCCCCGATATCGAAGGTGCCCTGGAACTGCCGCCCGAGGTTGCCGCGCACGTCTTTGTAACAGTCGCCTGACCAGCCACTACGCGCCGGTCATGGGACGACCCACGAGTTGTCCACAATTGCGGTTACGGATTTATTACCGGGCGGCTTAATCGCCTATAGTTAGTGCCCAGTACCGATACCAAAGCGTTACCTGATCCGAAGCCGAGCCCTGCCAGCGGATCAGTCGCAGAACTACCTCCTGGCAGGGGCGGGGGAACCACTTTCGGCTGCTACTTCGGCAGCCTTGGGGTGAAGTCCGTCAGCGGCAAGCAGCTTCCACCGAAGGATCCCCTGGGGATGCATCTGTGCGTGGCTGCTTGCAACGGCGGACCGGGTCTTTGATCTCTCTGACCCGAATCCGACAGCTAACTTCGCAGGCCATCCAGAGAGGAACCGTTCTTGACCACCCAGACCTCCAGGGGCCGTCGCCGCGCGACCGGTCCCGCTCCGGAGCCGCGTCCCGTCGTCGCACACACGGCCGAACGCCCGCGGGACGTGCACCGGGATGAACGCCGTCGCCGTCGCAGTCCGTTCCGCCAGGTCACGGACTTTGCCGCGGCCAGCGGGGTCGGGCAGAAGGCCGGGATCGCCCTGGCCGCAACTGGTCTGGTTCTGACCGTGACGGTCCCCGTCACGAGCCCGGTGATGGCTTCGAATCCGGGCGGGTCCGGCGCGCTCTCCGCTGCCGTGCAGCCGGATGTCACCGCTGCCGCCGCCGCCAAAGTCGACTTCAACCGTACGGCCGTCACCACGAAGGGCGATCCGGACGGGAAACTCAAGCAGCTGCTGAGCGCCCAGTCTGTGGGCACCATCACCCGCGCGGCATCGGCCGGCACCCTGGGTGCGCCGCTCGACCAGCTGGTCACGGCCTCGCCCTTCGGCTACCGCGTCAGCCCCATTACCGGGGGCGCGGGGGAGTTCCACCGCGGCCAGGATTTCGCCGCCCAGTGCGGCACGGCGGTCCACGCGGCCGCCAGCGGCACCGTGACCTTCAACGGCTGGCATCCCTTCGGCGGGGGGAACCGCGTGGTCATCGATCACGGCAACGGCCTGGAGACCACGTACAACCACCTGTCCTCGGCCTCGGTCAAGGTCGGCCAGAAGGTTTCCCGCGGTGACGTCGTCGCCATGAGCGGAACCACCGGCGCCTCCACGGGCTGCCACCTCCACTTTGAAGTGATGGTCAACGGCGATGTCGTTGATCCGCTCGGCTGGCTCTAAAAAGACGATGGGCTGCTCTCAACTTCCTGTGACACGCCGTGATCTGAATGTGACATTGGATCCGGACTGCTGTAGGGTTTGAAGCACGCCAACTTTTCCGAAGTTGGCGCTCTTGAGTGGATTGCCTAGCTCTGCCACCGCTCAAGGTCCGTTCGCATTACATCGTCTGGCAGGGGCGGGGGAACCAATTTTGGCCTTCGAAAGAAGGCCTTGGGGTTAAGTCGTAAAGCTTCCCAGGAAGCAGCGCGGCCGGGTGACTCCCATCCGAATCCGACAGCTCACCTCGTAGGCATTGGGAGAGGCTACTTTCGTGTCTTCACGCCACAATTCTGCGCGCATGCGCACCGGCGAGGCTCTGTCGAGCCCGCTGGAATCCACATCACGTGCCGCCCTTGCCGGCGCCCGGATTGGATCACGTTCCGCAGGCTCAATCTCTAGCGAGCCCGGACAGCATGCAGTTTCCGCTTTTGGCGCGTCTTCGCAGTACACCCTTCGCTAAGTAACCCATTTCGGGGCGATCCGGCGTACCCCCAAGATGCCGGAGCGTCCTCAGTCCGTGCCCGAAAGCGCGCGGTCCAAGGATCACGAAAGAGAGAACTTAATGACTACTCGTGCAAACGTTGCACGGCACCGCGCCGAGGTCACCAAGACCAACTCGCTGGCTGTTATTGCTAAGGCTGTCGGCGACAACGCCGGCGGCGTGGGCCGTCAGGCCGCGGTCATCGCCGCAGCTTCCGGTCTGGTCCTGACCAGCGGAATCGCAGCCAACGCTGCTGAAACCAATGTTCAGCGCGAATCGACCTCCGCTTCGGCCCTGGAAGTCCAGTCCGCAGCTCCGGCCACCATCTCGGCCGCTTCCACCATCGCGATCTCCTACGAGAAGCCCGCCGTGACCACCACGCCGGCTCCCGTCGTCGAGGCTCCCAAGCCCGTCGTCAAGGTCCAGGACGCCACGGCCACCCGCGCCGGCGGCACCGAGCTTGGCGTCAGCGGCGGCGTCGCTGCCCAGGCCCCCGCCGGCATCGGAAGCGGCGCAGGCGCGACCATCGCCGCCGCTGCCTACGCACAGATCGGCGTGGCGCAGGACTGCACCGCCCTCGCCACCAACGCCCTGGCCGCGGCAGGCATCCACTACCACGGCTGGCCGGCAGGTTACCTGTCCCTGGGACGCACCGTGAGCGCCGCCGAGGCACGCCCGGGCGACCTCGCTTACTACCAGAACGGCGGCGTGGGCATGGCTCACATCGCGGTCTACGTCGGCAACGGCATGGCAGTGCACGGCGGCTGGAACGGCGGCACCACCGCGCTGTACAGCGTCAACGTCGGCTCCGGCCCGGTCTTCATCCGCGTCGGCGCCTAAGCACGAACCCCAGCATTCCAAAAGACCCCCGCCTGCAGGCGGGGGTCTTTTGCGTTGCCGCGCAGTGAACTTTCCGCGCCGGGGACCGCGCCGGTGAAAAAATATTCGGTGATCCGGCACTTGAGTGTTTACTCTTGTGTTGTCGATCCATAGCCCGACCATGCAGAGGGCAGCCGGCCCTCGTGCCGCTGGCGGGTGCGGCCGTGAAGAGGTATGCGGATGCGCACTCTCGTTCTGAATGCTGGATATGAACCGCTGGCGGTCATCACCTTCCGCCGGGCGCTCGTCCTTGTCCTGACCGGAAAGGCCAGCGTGGTGGCCGAAGGGGACGACCCCGTGGTCGGCCCCCAGGACATTTTGGGCCGCCCGTCCGTGATCCTGCTGAACCGCTACATCCGGCCCAGGTACAACACGATGACTGCGGTGAGCCGCCGCGGCGTGCTGCGCCGGGATGCCCACCGCTGCGCGTACTGCGGCAAGGCTGCCCACACCATCGACCACATCCAGCCCAAATCGCGGGGCGGGGCCGACTCCTGGGAGAATCTGGTGGCGGCGTGCCTGCGGTGCAACAACGCCAAGAGCGACCATACGCCGGCGGAGATGGGCTGGAAGATCGGTTTTGTTCCGGGCCCGCCAAAGGGTGCCATCTGGCAGATCAAGGAACTCGAGAAGCCGACGCCGGCCTGGGATCCGTTCCTGCTGCCTGAATCGGCTGCCTGATCTGCCCCCTTGCTGATTGATCAGCCGGTGAAGACGCTGCCGGCGCACGTGACGGCTTGTTCGGTGGCCGCTGGCGCCGCGCTAGGCTGAAACGATGGAGTTCGATGCCATCATTCTCGCCGGGGGGCGGTCCTCACGCCTCGGCGGCGTGCCCAAATCCGGGCTGATCTACGACGGCGCCACCCTCCTGGAGCGGTCACTGCGGGCCGCCGGCGCGGCGGGGCGCACCGTCGTCGTCGGCCCCGATCCCGGGGGCCTGCCCGGCGGCGTCCTGACCTGCCGGGAAGAGCCGCCCTTCGCGGGTCCGGCCGCAGCCATCGCGGCGGGGCTGGCCGCCCTGGCCGCCGATCACGCGAACCGGCACGCAGCAGCCGCGCCCTATACCCTCGTCCTGGCGTGTGACATGCCCCGGTCGGCCGGCGCGGTCCGTGCCCTGGCCGAGGCGCTGGCCGCGTCCGGTGCAGGCACGCCGGAAAGGGACGCGGCCGACGGCGTCATGGCCGTCTCGGCCGACGGCCGGAAACAGCCGCTCGCGGGCTTTTATGGCACGGCCGTGCTACAACGTTCTGTCGCGGACGCCGCGTCCCGGGACCGGCTGGAAAACGCATCGGTGTTCGCCCTTCTTGCTAGGCTGGACGTGCGGGAAGTTCGCGTTCCCCCGGGTTCCACGGATGACGTCGACACCTGGGATGACGCGTTCGCACTGGGGGTATCCGGCAGGATTCCCGACGGCGGTCCGGGCTCCGGCCCGGCTCTGCACAGCTGAACTCGACCATGGAGGCAAACGGTGAAAAGCCAGGACGAAACACTGGAAGACTGGTGCCGTGCCCTGCTCCAGGCCCTGGAGCTGGACGACGTTGAGATTGACGTGAATGAGGTCCTCGCCCTGGCCGGCGTGGCCGCCCATTCCGTGGTGCGCCCGGCGGCACCGCTGACCACATTCATTGCCGGCTTTGCGGCCGGCCTGGCCTCAGGCTCCGGGCAGGCCACGGACTCCGTGTCCATGGAGTCCGCGATGGCCGTGGCCCGCCGGCTCGCCAAGGACTACGCAGCCGCCGAAACTTCCGGGGCATGACGGCTGCGGCCCCGGACGGCAACGGCCCCACCACCGCCGCAGGTGGAGATGGCGTCAGAGATGGCGGTGAAGATGGCGTCAACGATACCGACGGAAATGGCGCCGGAACTGGCGGTGGAGGGGCTCCCGTAGACGGCCCTGGAGGCCCTCACATCGCGGCGCGCGAGGATGCAGCGGACGAGGACACTGCCGCGGAGCCGCATAAGCACCTGGCCCACACGTGGCAGGAGGCCCGGCAACTCGCGTTCGAGTGCGCCGTTCCCATCCCGGCCGCCCCTGTTCCGCTGCGGCAGACGCTTGGCCGGACGCTCGCGGCGGACGTCGTTGCCCGGCAGGACATGCCCCATTACGCTTCCTCTGCCATGGACGGCTGGGCCGTCAACGGCAGCGGCCCCTGGATCCTGGCCGAACCCGGCCAGCGTCTGGCACCACATCAGGCCAGCCCGATTGCCACCGGCGGCCTCATCCCGCCCGGGGCAAAGGCCGTGTTGCGCAGCGAAAGCGGCATCATCGACGCCGACGAGGACGGCCTGCCCGTCCTGAAGCTGGGCGGCACCGCGAAGCCGGGAGACCCGCGCAACGGCGACCATATCAGGAAGGCCGGGGAGGAAGCCGCCGCCGGAGACGTACTGATCAAGCGCGGCACGGTCCTGAACCCGGCCCATCTGGCCCTCGCCGCGCTGGCCGGAAGTGACACCCTTCCCGTGCTCGGCAAGGCCGTGGTCCGCCTCGTTTTCACTGGCTCCGAGGTCGTGACGAGCGGGATACCGGCACCCGGGCAGGTCCGCGACACCTTCGGACCCCAACTGGCCGCCGTGGTGGGGATGCTCGGCGGGATCTGTACCGAAGAAGTGAAAGTCGGCGACACCTACGCCGAGTGGCTCGCCGCCCTCGAGGACACCGATCCTGCCGGTGAAAACCTGCCTGCCGACGTCGTGGTCACCACCGGCGGCACGGGGCGCTCCGGGACAGACCACCTCAGGCGCTCGGTCGCCGAGCTCGGCGGCCGCCTGCTGATCGACGGAATCGCCATGCGCCCGGGCCACCCCGCCGTGCTGGCCGAGCTGCCGGACGGCCGTTACATCCTCGGCCTGCCAGGGAACCCGCTCGCGGCCATGATGGCGCTGTCCACGATCGGTGCCCCACTCCTGGCGGCACTCGGGCACGGCGCGATCCCCCCGCTCAGCGAGGTGCCCTGCGGCTCGACAATTGACGCCGACCCGGGCCGGACCCGGCTCATGCCCTTCCGGCTGCTCTATGGCATGGCATCGCCGGCGCAGCACACCGGCCCGGGAATGATGCGGGGGCTGGCCGCCGCCGACGGTGTGCTGGTGGTCCCGCCCCATGGCGTGCAGCTGGGGGAACTGGTCCCCGCCTTCGCCCTCCCGTGGGGTGCGCCGTTGCCTGACGCGTCGGCAGCGGCCGCCGAACAGAAGCCGGCGGCGAAGCGGACCGCCAGGAAAACCTCGGCCAGTGACGGGCCGGTGGACTGGAGTGCCCTTTTGGGCTGAGTCCTGGCCCGCTGCGCCGGCGCAGAGACAAGGCACGCCGCCAGGATCAGGCACTTACAATGATGGAACCAGCCAAAGATTCAAACAGCCGCTAGCTTCAACAGCGGCACACTATGTTGCTTAGGAGCACCGGATGGGCCGTGTGACACAGCGCCGCAAGGTGCACAAGATCGTCCTGGACGGGTCCCCGCAGGCCCTCGAATTCCCGGTCCGGCACCGGGAGGACGTCCTTGCCGTCGAGGAACCGCTGGAAATCCGGCTCGGCAACATGTCATTCTCCGTTACCATGCGAACGCCGGGCAATGACTTCGACCTCGTCGCAGGCTTCCTCGTCTCGGAGGGGATCATCTGGGCTCCCGAACAGCTGGTCTCGCTCAGGTTCTGCGCCGGCGAGGACGCCGACGGCATGCAGACGTTCAACGTGGTGGAGGCGCAGCTCAGGCCCGACGTCGTACGACCCGAGACCGGACGCAACGTCTTCACCTCCAGTTCCTGCGGCATCTGCGGCACTGACTCGATCGATGCCGTACGGAAGTCCTCGCACTACAGCCCGGCACACGATCCGCTGACCGTCCCCGTCGAAACGCTCGCGGCCCTCCCGGACGCCCTCCGGTCCGCCCAGGAGGTCTTCGAAGTCACCGGCGGCGTGCACGCCGCCGGGCTCTTCAGGATCTCCGACGACGGCTCGGCCGAGTTGCTGTGCCTGCGCGAAGACGTGGGCCGGCACAACGCGGTGGACAAGGTGGTGGGCTGGGCGCTCCGCGAAGGCCTGCTCCCGCTCCGGGGCACCGTGTTGCAGGTGTCCGGCCGTGCATCGTTCGAGCTCGTCCAAAAGGCTGCCCTCGCCGGCATCCCGGTCCTCGCCGCTGTCAGTGCCCCCTCCAGCCTGGCCGTCGAGCTCGCCGAGGCCAGCGGGATGACACTGGCCGGGTTCAGCCGCGGGACCAGCCTGAACGTGTACGCGGGCCAGCAACGCGTAGCCGTTCCGGCGCCCGCGGCCGGCTAGGGGCAACAGTTGGCCAACGGGTTCTCCGCGGCGTAAGTTTTATCCATCGATTGGAGTCGATCGGACCCCCCAGCGCTGAAGAGGATCACATTGCACGACGACCGCCGTCTTACGGAAGTCCGGCTGGACCGCTTTCTGCGTGACCGGATCGGCCCGGCAGTCTACCCGCGCAGCGTGCCGCTGACGCTAAGCAACTGGGACGCGCCGGACGAACCCGTGCCGGTGCTCGAGGCCCTGCGGCAGGAGTTCACGCCCCAGGAACACGGCGTGGCCTGGGGCCGGCCCTGGAGCACCAAGTGGCTCCGGCTCCGGGGTGAGGTGCCGGACGCCTGGGGAACCGCGGCCGGAACCTCCGTGGAAGTCCTCGTGGACCTCGGCTTCAGCGGCGACCTCCCGGGATTCCAGTGCGAAGGCATTGCCTGGCGGTCCGACGGGACCATCATCAAGGCGATCTCGCCGCGGAACCAGTACATCCCGCTCAAGCTCCTGGGCAGTGGCATGGCCGTTGACTTCTACGTCGAAGCCGCGGCCAATCCCGACTTGTCCCAGAACTGGACTTTCGCCGCCACCCCCTACGGCGACAAGGCGACGTCGGGCAGCGAGCCGAAGTACCGCCTCGGCAGGATCGCCATCGCCGAGCGCAACCAGACCGTCTGGGAACTGCAGCAGGACATCCTCACGCTCAGCGGGCTGATGCACGAACTGCCC
Organism: Arthrobacter sp. 01T425; assembly: GCF_056398725.1. Lineage (NCBI taxonomy): Bacteria > Bacillati > Actinomycetota > Actinomycetes > Micrococcales > Micrococcaceae > Arthrobacter > Arthrobacter sp. 01T425. Next base: position 31,116 of record NZ_JBFTPY010000010.1, read on the forward strand.
ATGGACCTGCCCCGCCGCCACGACATCCTGCGGTCGCTCGAACGCATGCTGGACATCATGGACCCCGACGACGTTGCCGGGACCGCGGAGGCCGGACGGGCCGCCTTGGCCGGAGCCCTGTCCCGGCCGGCCTATGCCTCGGCGCACCAGCTCGTGGCCACGGGCCACGCCCACATCGATTCGGCCTGGTTGTGGCCGGTCCGGGAAACCATCCGCAAGTGCGCCCGGACGTTCTCCAACGTCGTCGCCCTGATGGACGAGAATCCCGATTTCATCTTTTCGTGCTCCTCCGCCCAGCAGCTCGCGTGGATGAAGGAGTACTATCCGGAGCTCTTCGGGCGCATCCGGGACAAGGTCCGCGCCGGCCAGTTCGTTCCCGTCGGTGGGATGTGGGTCGAATCCGACTCCAACATGCCCGGCGGCGAGGCCATGGCACGGCAGTTCCTCGAGGGTAAAAGCTTCTTCCTGGCCGAATTCGGGGTCGATTGCCAGGAGGCGTGGCTGCCGGACACCTTCGGGTATTCCGCCGCCCTGCCGCAGATCATCAAGGCCGCAGGCAGCCGCTGGTTCCTGACCCAGAAGATCTCCTGGAACCAGGTCAACAGGATGCCTCACCACACCTTCAACTGGGAAGGAATCGACGGCACCCGCATCTTCACCCATTTCCCACCGGTGGACAGCTACAACTCCGACCTCAGTGCCCGGGACCTGGCGCACGCAGAACGGAACTACCGGGACCACGGACGCGGAGGCACGTCGCTGGTTCCGTTCGGGTACGGCGACGGCGGCGGGGGCCCAACCCGCGAGATGCTGGCCGCAGCGCAGCGAACGGCGGATCTGGAAGGATCCCCGAAGGTGCGGGTCGGCTCGGCGGCCAGCTTCTTCAGCCAGGCCCAGGCCGAGTATGAGCCCCTTCCGGTCTGGGTGGGGGAGATGTACCTGGAACTGCACCGCGGCACCTACACCAGCCAGGCCAAGACCAAGCTGGGGAACAGGCGCAGCGAGCACCTCCTCCGGGAAGCCGAGCTCTGGAGTGCCACCGCGGCTGTGCGGACCGGGCACCGCTACCCGGCTGCGGAGCTCAAGCGCCTCTGGCGGCTGGTCCTGCTGCAGCAGTTTCACGACATCCTGCCGGGAAGTTCCATCGCCTGGGTCCACCAGGACGCCGAACGGAACTACGCCGCCGTCGAACGGGGACTGGAAGCGATCATCACGAACGCCGCGGCGGCGGCCCTCGGCACCGGCAGCCGGAAATTCCTGCTCAACGCCGCCCCGCACGAGCGCCTGGGCGTGCCGGCCCTGGCGGCTGCTGAACCGGTCCGGCCCGGGCAGCCGGTAGAGGTCACTGAGGACGGCGGCGGCTACATCCTGGACAATGGCATCATCCGTGCCGTGGTGGATGCCCGCGGACTGCTGGTCTCCCTCACGGACCGGGCCACCGGACGCGAGGCGATTGCTCCCGGCGAGGTGGGAAACCTCCTGGAGCTGCACCGGGACACGCCCAATGAATGGGACGCGTGGGACATCGACGCCTTCTACCGCAGGAACGTCGTCCGTCTGGAACAGGCGCTTTCGGTGGCACTGGAGCGCGACCCCCGGGGCGAAAACCCGGACGCCGTCGTGGTGGTGGAGCGGATGGCCGGGTCCTCCGCGGTGACCCAACGGATTAGACTAGCGCCGGGTGCAGACTCGCTCGCGATCACTACGGCCGTGGACTGGCAGGAGAGCGAAAAGCTGCTCAAGCTGGGCTTTGCATTGGATGTCAGGGCCGACCGGTCGGCGGCGGAGACGCAGTTCGGGCACGTGTTCCGCCCGACCCATGTCAACACGTCCTGGGAGGCCGCGAAATTCGAAATCTGCGCCCACCGCTGGATCCACGTCGCCGAGCCGGGCTATGGGGTGGCGATCTCCAACGCTTCCAGCTACGGCCACGACGTCACCCGCAATGTCCGGGAGGACGACGGCGGCACCACCACCACAGTGCGGCTCTCGCTCCTGCGGGCACCGAAGTTTCCGGATCCCGGCGCGGACCAGGGCAGGCACGAGCTGCACGTCACGGTCCGTCCGGGCGCCACGATCGCCGACGCCGTCGAAGAGGGCTACCGCACCAACCTGGCGCCGCGGGTGGTGCACGGGGCGCACGGGGTGGAGCCGCTGGTCACGGTGGTCAACCGGGCCCTCGTCATTGAAGCGGTCAAACTCGCTGAAGACGGTTCCGGGGATGTGATTGTCCGGCTTTACGAAGCACTGGGGGAGCGGTCCACCGGCGCGGTGAAGGCCAATTTCCCGGTCCGCGGGCTGCGCGCCGTGGATCTGTTGGAACGGCCCGTCGATGCCCCGGGAGTGACGGCGGGCCGCGATTCCGCTGAGCTTACTTTGCGGCCGTTCCAGCTGGTCACGCTGAGGTTTATGCGCTGACAGGCAGGGCCGCCTGACGCCGCCTTTCCCGCAGGGGAATCCGGCCGGCAGTGTCGGGGAATCCGAATACTGTCGGGAACAACCGGAAAACCCCTTAAACAGGCTGAGTGGGAGCGGTCCTACCGGACCGCTACCACTCATCCCCCCAATGGCGCTTGGACGGCTGCCTCTGCTTCGCACGGCTGACTTCCGTACACGAAGCGATTGCCGCATTCACACATTCATGATTCTCTCACGGTCTAATGATTTTGTGAATGCCTACTTTTGCTTCTTGCGAAATGTTGCGCGAGCGTTATGAGATTCTTTGGCGGCGAGCCCGGAAGCCCAGAACAGTCCCAGGCCCAGGACATAGCCCAGGACGGCCAAATAGTTGACCGTCTGCTGCGCGAGGGTCCACGCTTTCGGGGCGAAGGAGGCGGGTACGCTGCAGGCGGTGGCGAGGGCGCCGAGGCATGTCAGGAGGGCCGCGGCACGCACCAGCCGCGGCAGCTGGCTCCTGGTGGTGGCCACCAATGCCGGCAGCAGGGCGAGGGAGACAAAAGCAGGATAGGTGCGGCCGGCCGCGGCGTAGAACGGCGCCAGGGCGGCATTGCGTCCACCGTTGTCCGCGATGTCCAGCATGCCGGCCGAGGACCCGCGGGTGTCCATGAAGAAGAAGGTCACCGCCACGACGACGGCGCTGAGGGCCAGGGCCCAGCGCCCGGCCGGCCCCGCGATGAGGCGGTAGCCGGGCTCGTCTGCCAGGCCCCGCGCCACGCGCAGACCGACCAGCAGGACCGCGGCGAATACGAGGAAGCGCAAGATCAGGTGGGCGAGGTTCCATCCCCCCAGCGCCCCATCTATCGCCTCATAGGGGCCGGGCACCGAGAGCAGGCTGCACAGGGTCGCGAGCACCAGGATCCAGAAGACGGTCCTGTTCCGCCCCTGGATCGCATCCGGAACGCGGAGGAGGAGCACCACGGTGCAGATGATCAGCGTGCCCCACTGGAGGGTTGCAATCATTCCCGGTTCTCCCACATCGCTTGCCTGCTCAGCCCCAAAGTGGTCAGATCATGCCAGCATGCTTCTTCGGCGCACGCTTCGCAAGCGTCTTAGCCAGCCAGATCATGCACAGTCCCAGGACCAGGCACAGGACCGCTGAGTAGTTGATGACGAACCGCATGAACCCGAGGGGCGGAGGGATGACCGGGGAGAGCAGGCTGAGGCAGATGGCCACGGTGCCCACGGCCAGCAACCCGGCGCTGGACCGGACAAGGGCCGGAAGTCCGCTGCGCAGGGTCCGCAGCATCGCCGGAAACAGGGCCGCGGTGATGAACGCGGGGTACAGGCGCCCGGCGGCCCCGTAATACTCCACCAGGGCGGCATTGCGGCCGTCCTTGGCGAACACGGCGACCAAACCCGCCGAGGAGCCGGCGGTATCCATCATGAGGAAGACCACTACCACCACAGCCGAGGCGGCAGCGGCTACTGCGATGCCGATGGGGCCGGTGATGAGCCGCAGGGCGTCGCACGCGCTGAAGCCCCGGGCCATCCGGAGACCAAGGAAGAAGATGACGGCGAAAATGACGAAGCGCAGCAGCAGGTTGGCGACGTTCATGCCTCCCAGGGCTTGGTCCACGGCCAGATACGGGGCATCGATGCTGAGCAGGATTGCCAGGGTCATCAGCGCAAGGATCCAGAACAGGGACCGGTTTTCACCCCGCAGGACACTGGGCACGCGGACGAGCGTGGCGACGCAGCACATCGCCAGTGTGGTCCACTGCAGGATCGCGATCATCCGAGGTTCTCCCAAATCTTTTGTGTTTGTGCCTGCTCCTGCTCATGGCGCCGCAGCGATTTTCCGAGCGCCTGAAGACGTTCCCCGGCCAGGGCGCTAAGGTCGCCGTCGGAAAGAGCGTCCAACGCGGCTTGCTTCGCGCCGGCCGTCCAGCCGGCCTCAGCCTCAGTTATCAGGCCCGTGGCGACGAGCCCGCCCGTGAAGCCTACGCCCGCCGCGCGGGCCGTCGCGACCGCAAGCTCGGGGGACAGCCGGTTTGCCGTGAGCTGCGCGGAGTAATTTTGCGGTGCCACCCCGGTGGCGGCCGAAACCCGGTGGCGCAATTCACCATCGTCAATCGCATCCACCCAGTTGCGGACCGACGTGGCGTGCGGTGCGGGGCTCAGAGCCGGGGTCATTGAGCTGCCCTGGTCACCGTAGCCGCCGTAGGCCGGGGAAGAACGCGAAATGACGGCGCGCAACAGGTCCATAGTGGCGACCTGGCTGACGAGTTCGGCGGGGGTCGGCGGCTGCGGCGGGGCGGCCAGCTCCGCATAGTGCTCGAAGGAAGCGAGTTCCGCCAGCGGACTCAAATCCAGGGCCCGGCTGATGCTGACCAGGGTGGTTTCGGCCACCTTCCCGCGGACCAACTGCTGGGCGAAGGTGGTGCGCTTGATCCCGGAGATCCGGCAGAGATCGGCTGTGCTCGCGGACGGGGCAACCCGATGAAGCCAGAGTTGGAACGCCTTTGCGGGTAGTGGCATCTAGGGCTTCCTGCGGAGTCGACGGGCAGTATGGCTACTGGCATGCGGTGGGGCAGCGACGATTGAGGCGGGGGGTGGCGGCGGTGTGGCGGTGCGGGCTGGGATTTTGCGTGAGGTCCTAATTCAACTATGCTAAATGGTCGAACCCGCTGGTCCGTACACCCCCCAAGTCCGGACCGGCGGGTTCTTCTATGCCCGGCCGGTTTTCTGTCCCGTCCGGACCCGCAGTTTCTCCCAGACGGGAGGCCCGTTTTGGGCCGCAGTGAGAGGATGAAGTAATGACTGCAACCCTTGTTGCCAAGGATCTTTCCGGTGGACACGATCACCGCACACTCTTCTCGAAGCTGTCCCTGACCGTAGCCCCCGGCGACGTCGTCGGCGTCGTCGGCGCCAATGGTGCCGGCAAATCAACCCTGCTCCGGCTGCTGGCCGGCGTCGACGGTCCGCAGGAAGGCACCGTGAGCCTGGCACCCGCCGACGCCTTTGTCGGCTGGCTGCCGCAGGAACACGAACGGATTGCCGGCGAAACGGTCGCGGGCTACATCGCCCGGCGCACCGGCTGTGCCCAGGCGACCCTGGAGATGGAATCCACCGCGGAGGCGCTGGGCTCCGGCGCTCCGGGCTCCGACGACGCCTACTCCCTGGCCTTCGACCGCTGGATGGCCTCCGGCGCCGCTGACCTGGAGGACCGCATCCCGTCCGTCTTGGCGGACCTTGGCCTCGATGTGGGCCCCGACGCCGGAATGACTGGCCTGTCCGGTGGCCAGGCGGCCCGCGTGGCGCTCGCCGCCCTGCTGCTGAGCCGGTTCGACATCGTGCTCCTGGACGAACCCACCAACGACCTGGACCTCAACGGCCTGGCCAAGCTCGAGGCCTTCGTGCAGGGCCTGCGCGGCGGCGCCGTCCTGGTCTCGCATGACCGCGAGTTCCTGGCGCGCTGCGTCACCACGATCGTGGAACTGGATCTGGCCCAGAACTCGGTGGCGGTATACGACGGCGGCTACGAGGCCTACCTGGAGGAACGCGCCGTTGCCCGCCGGCACGCCCGGGAACGCTTCGAGGAGTACGCGAACACCAAGGCGGACCTCGTCTCCCGGGCCCGCACCCAGCGCGAGTGGAGCTCCCAGGGCGTCCGCAACGCGATGAAGAAGAACCCGGACAACGACAAGATCCGCCGGGCGGCCAGCACCGAGTCCTCCGAGAAGCAGGGCCAGAAGGTCCGGCAGATGGAGTCCCGCATCGCCCGGCTCGAAGAAGTGGAAGAGCCGCGCAAGGAATGGCAGCTGCAGTTCAGCATCGGGGCGGCACCCCGCTCCAGCGCCGTCGTGGCCACCTTGCGCGACGCCGTCGCGGTGCAGGGCGACTTCACTCTCGGCCCGGTGAATCTGCAGCTGAATGCGGGGGAGCGGATCGGGATCACGGGTCCGAACGGCGCCGGCAAATCCACCCTGCTCCGGCTCCTGCTCGGCGTCCAGCAGCCCGACTCCGGTGACGCGTCCATGGGCGCGTCCGTGGCCGTCGGCGAGATCGACCAGGCGCGCGGGCTCTTGGCCGGCGGACTGTTGCTCGCAGACGCCGTTGAGGCCGTCCTGACGGAGCAGACCCCGGCCGAGGTGCGCACCCTGTTGGCCAAATTCGGCCTCAAAGCCGATCACACCAACCGGGCCGTGGACTCCCTCTCCCCGGGGGAACGGACCCGGGCAGCCCTGGCGCTGCTGCAGGCCCGCGGCGTGAACCTGCTCGTTCTGGACGAACCCACCAACCACCTTGACCTGCCCGCCATCGAACAGCTCGAGGAAGCCCTCGACAGCTATGACGGCGCGCTACTGCTGGTCACCCACGACCGCCGGCTGCTGGAAAACGTCCGCCTGGACGTGCGCTGGAACGTCGAGAACGGCGTCGTCACCGAACTGCACGCCGATGCCCCGAAAGGCAACACCAAATGAGCATGGACCGGGTCGCCTGGAGCTCCCTCTACAACATCACCCGCGCCTCCAGCGGGTCCAAGCCGTTCTCGAAGGAGACCCTGAAGCGCGTCTTCAGTTTTGCCCGCCCCCACCGCGGCAAACTGATCGCCTTCGTGCTGCTGTCCATCGTGATGGCCTTCCTGGCCGTCGCCACCCCGGTCCTCGCCGGGCAGGTGGTCGACGCGATCATCGCCCACGCGGATGCCGGAACCGTGATCTGGCTCGCCGTCCTGATCGCCGTCGTCGCGATCGCCGAGGCCGGAATCGGCTTGGTGACGCGCTGGATGTCCTCCACTATCGGCGAAGGCGTGATCGTGGACCTGCGCACGAAGGTCTTCGACCACGTCCAAAAGATGCCGATCGCGTTCTTCACCCGGACCCGGACCGGGGCCCTCGTCAGCCGGCTGAACAACGATGTCATTGGCGCGCAGTCAGCCTTCGCCGGCACGCTCTCCGGCGTGGTCAGCAACGTCGTGGCCCTGGCGCTGACCCTCGCGGTGATGCTGAACAAATCGTGGCTTGTGACCGTGCTCGCCATGATCCTGCTGCCGATCTTCCTGATCCCGGCCCGCCGGATGGGCTCCAAGCTGGCCGATCTGCGGCGCGAAGCCGCCGAACACAACGCCACCATGGGCACCCAGATGACCGAGCGCTTCTCCGCGCCTGGCGCCACGCTGGTCAAGCTCTTCGGCCGCCCCGACGAGGAATCCCGCGAGTTCGCCCTCCGGGCCGGCCGCGTCCGGGACATCGGCGTCCGCACCGCCATGCTGCAGTTCACCTTCGTCACGGCGCTGACACTGGTCTCGGCCTTGGCACTGGCACTGGTCTACGGCCTGGGCGGCTGGCTCGCGCTCGCCGGGCAGTTGAACGCGGGCGACGTCGTCGTGCTGGCACTGCTGCTCACCCGCCTGTACGCGCCGCTCACGGCACTTTCAAACGCGCGGGTCGAGATCATGAGCGCCCTGGTCAGCTTCGAACGCGTCTTCGAGATCCTGGACCTCAAGCCGCTCATCCAGCAGAAGCCGGACGCGGTGGCCTCCCCGCCAGGTCCGCTCTCGGTGGAGTTCGACAACGTCCGCTTCGCCTACCCCTCGGCGGACAAAGTCTCGCTGGCCTCCCTGGAGGACGTGCTGACCCTGGACACCCGCGGCGGCGAGGAAGTGCTGCACGGCATCAGCTTCCGGGTGGAGCCGGGCCAGACGGTGGCCCTCGTCGGCTCCTCCGGGGCGGGCAAGTCCACCATTGCGCAGCTCCTGTCACGCCTGTACGACGTCGACTCCGGCGCCATCCGCTTCGGCGGCACGACGCCCGGCGCGGGCGTGGACGTCCGTGACCTCACGTTCGACTCGATGCGCGCGACCCTCGGCATGGTGACGCAGGACGGTCACCTGTTCCACGAGAGCATCGCCTCCAACCTGCGCCTGGCCCGGCCGGAGGCCACCGAAGAGCAGATGTGGGATGCGCTGCGCCGCGCCCGGCTCGAAGACATGATCCGGTCCCTGCCCGATGGGCTGGACACTGTGGTGGGGGAGCGCGGCTACCGGCTCTCCGGCGGCGAGCGGCAACGCCTGACGATCGCCCGCCTGCTGATCGCCCAGCCGCGGGTGGTCATCCTCGACGAAGCCACCGCCGCGCTGGATTCGACCAACGAGGCCGCCGTCCAGGAGGCGCTGGGCGCCGCGCTGGAAGGCCGTACCGCCGTCGTGATCGCGCACCGTCTCTCGACGATCCGTGCGGCGGACGCGATCCTGGTGGTGGAGGACGGCTCGATCGTGGAGCGCGGCACCCACCGGGAGCTTCTCGCCGCCGAGGGCCGCTATGCGGAGCTGTACCGGACGCAGTTCTCCGAGGCCAGCGCGGTGGCACAGGAATCCGTGCCCGGCTACTGAGCCGCCGTTTGGAAGCCGGCGTTGGAGGTCCTGGCCGGTGGAGGTCCTAGCAGGACGGCTTGGCGGACAGGGCCGGCAGCACATGGTCCGTCAGCAGCGGGGCGAGGTCGCCGGGCAGCTCGGCGGACAGGTCCAGCCAACGGATCTCGGCGATTTCCGCCGACGGCCGGGCGCTCCACACCCCGGGCGCCGTGAAGACCGTGGCCTCGATCTGGGTGGCCGCCTCGTTGGCGGCATCCGCCAGCCAGCAACCCAGCAGGTCCAGGCGGTCCGGGGCCAGCACGATCCCCACTTCCTCCTGGAGCTCGCGCGCCGCAGCCTGGGCCGCTGTTTCGCCGGCCTCGGGTTTGCCGCCGGGGTGCATGAACTTGTCCGTGCCGCGTTTGCGGACGGTCAGGAGGCGTCCGGAGCGATCGAAAACGCAGACGGCGGAGACGACGATGCGCGGGTTCACCCGGCGCGCCCTGAATCCGGCGCGGCATCCGGCGTCGCATCGGGGGTCACATCCGGCATCACGCGTGGCTTTGTCTCCGGATCCGGATCCGGGCCTGTTCCTGGTCGTGCCTCTGGTCTTGCGTCTGGTTTTGCTTTCAGCCGTCGCAGGACGGACTCCAGCAGCTGGTCCTTGGCCGGCCCGGTGACGTCCCAGCGGTAGCCGCATTGGTCCGGACCGCGGAAGGTGTACGTCACGCGGTACGTGTCAGGGTCGCACCAGTGCTCGTCCTGATTGGTTTGCCCGGCGAAGCCCATGCGGTGGAAGGGACGGCCGTCCGGGAAGTACACGTCCAGGACATCGGGGGTGTCCGCCGGCTGCAACAGATATTCCCGGCTCGCCGGGCCGGAGAACGGCGCACCGCCCGGGGGTGCCCAGCGCACGGTGCCTTCTTCACGCCACCACAGGCCGCCGTCGTCGTCGGCAGTGAAGCGTACGACGCCGGTGAAGGTTCCGCTGGTGCCGGTGCTGCGGTCCAGCAGGGTGCGGTCGACGGACCAGGAGCCGCGCAGGTAGGCGCGGAGGTCAAAGCCCGGACCCGTGTCCGGGGTTTCGTCCGGGGCAGGAATGTTCAAGTGCCCTCGATTGGAATCGAACCAACGACACCGGCTTTAGGAGAGCCGTGCTCTATCCACTGAGCTACGAGGGCGGGTATCCGCGGGCGGCCGGGGCCGGTCCGGTCGGACACGGATATAAGCATACAAGGTGAGCGCGCGTACTACGCTCTTGGCATGACTGCAGGAACCACCGAGCTTTCCGCCGGAGCCCTCTACTACCCCGATGTGGCCGCGACCAGGTTTTACGTCGGGGCCCTGGCGAAGCTGAGCGTGCTGCAGTATTTCGTGGCCGAGTCGGCTGTGATCGGTGCCTGGGCGGGAGCGGAGCCATACAGCCGCCGCACGGGCTACATCAGCGACCTCGGCGCCGTGGCGTGCGGAGAGTTCTCCGGCCGGGACGTCTGCTCTCCGGCGCACCTGCTGATGAACGCGTCATTTGTGGTCCAAGGCCTTGGCATGGTGGTCGGCGCGCTGCTGCTCGGCTCGGCGCTCCTGTGCTGTGCCGCGCGGACCGGAGTGCCCCTCCGGCGCGGCCGGGTATCGGGGCGGCCGCACGGCCGCGCGCGCTGGGGCGCAGGGGTGGTGGCAGCGGCCGCTGCCCGGCTGCTGACCGGCGCCGCCGGGGCAGGAACGGTCATCGTGGGGCTGGTGCCCGAGGACACGGGATCGGCCTGGCACGTGGCCGGCGCCCTGATGTACTTCGCCGCCGGGGCCCTGGCGCTCCTGATTCTCGGTTGGCTTTGGCTCCGGCAGACGCCGCTCGGGTGGTTCATCCTGGGCTGCGGGGCCGTGTCCCTGGCGGCGCTCATTGCGGGCGGGCTGACGGGCATGCACGTGCCGGAACCCGGTGCCCTGGAACGGCTCATGGGCTATCCCATCACCGTCGGCGTCGCCGCGGCCGGCCTTGTCATCGCCCAGCGGGTCCAACACGAACGCACGGCGCGCAAGCTCGCCCGGGCCCAAGCCCGCTGAGGCAGACACGTTGAGGCAGGCCCGTGCAGGCCACAAGGCCCGGGCTGGAGGGCCCGGGCCCGGTGAAGCGGGCCCTTAGGGCGCCGGCGCGGACGCCGTCGCGCTGGGAAGCGGGGTGGCAGTCGCCGTCGCCGGGGCCATGAGCTTCATCAGTTCCTCGTCCCGCAGCTTTGACCACGGCGATTCCGGCGATCCCTGCAGCGCAGCTTCGGGGCTGTCGGTCTGGGTCCACCATTTTGCTTCGAAGACCCGACCTTCGAAGAGCACCCGTGCGCCCTTGCGGTAGACCGTGGCGGGCTGCCACGCCGGGGCGGTCCCGGCCGGTGCCGTCAGCTGCGGGGTAGGCCGGTCAGCGGCCAGGACCGGACCGATAATGCGCCAGGGGGTCGCGGTGCCCTGGAGGACGGGATCATCCGGGGTGTCGGCGCGGGTCCACCATTTGGCCTCGTAGACGTTCGAATGCCATACGATCCGCTCCCCGGCGGTGTAGGCGGTGTTCTCGGACCACACCGGGTACGGGCTGGTGGAGGGATTGTCGCTGACGGCCGGGACCGGCGTCGGCGCAGCCGCGGCGGCAGGCGCAGACGACGGGCTGGCCATGACACCCGCGCCGAGGATCGTGGCGAAGGACGAGCTTCCCTGGTCCACGCCGCTGCAGCCATCGGAAACCTTCGTGACGTCCGGGAAGTTCTGGCTGCAGGTGCGGTCACGGTTCAGGGACCACATGGAAAGCCGGCCGATGCCGCGGGCACTGGCGTAGGCGCTGAGTTCCTGGGCGTCCTTGAGGGTGAAAATTTCGCCGGCGACGTCGTTCTGGCCGATCATCGGCGTCAACCCGACTTTGCGCCACACCGTTCCGCTGCCGAGTTCGGTGCCGGCGGCCCGGTACAGGCCGGTCAGTTGCTGATGGGTGGCTTCCGCGGCGGATACCGCGTTCTCGTACATCGACCGGCCCGGCAGCATGCTCCCCCCGTAGTCCATGGTCATGGCGTTCACGCCGGTGAGGTCGACCCCCGCAGCGATCATCTTCTGGACGGCGTCGCTGCCGGTCGCCGTGAGGCCGTTGGGATCCGCCGGCAGCGTCAGCCAGACGCTCAGGGACTTGCCCTCGCGCTGGCGCTCCTGCTGGAGCGCGGCGATGGCCACTGAGCGCCGCTGAAGGGCCGCGGGGTCGGACAGGGCCTCGCCTTCCACGTCCAGATCGATGCTGCTGACCTGGTAGCGGTCGACGACGGTCCGGTACGCCGACTTGAGCTGGGCAGGATCGGTGCACGTGACGGCCAGCTCCTGGTTGGCCAGCCCGCCGAAGGACACCGCCACGCTGCCGCCGAGCTGCTGAAGCCGGGCCACCCGCCGGTCCAGGTCCAGTGAGGCCGCGGCGTCGGAGAGGGAGTAGGCCGCCCCCCAGGAAGGTGAGCACGGCTCCTTGGGATCAGCCACCACGAAGGACAGCACGACCTTTTCGGCTTCCTTGGACGCCGGGTCCTCGAATGCGTACCGGGGCGTGGCCGTGACATCGACATATCCCGAGAAAACGGACGGGATGGCCTCGGCCGCCCGGACGTCCTGGAAGTTGCCCCATGCGACAACGCCGCCGGCGGCGGCCGCCACCACGGCGCCGATGAGTACACCCAGCCGGACCACAGATAGTTTGCGGCCTGGGAATCGTTCGGACACGGGGCCCCCCTTGTGCGTCTTTCGTTGGGCAGCCGGGCACGCGCCGGCAGCCGGCATCAGCTCGTGAAATTTCCGGGGTGTCTGATGTCCGGCAAGCCTCTGACCTTGCATTATCATAAGGGCACTCACCGGAACATTCCGGTGCGGCGTGCGGGTTTTGCCGTAGGCGCGCGCCAATATGCCGACTTTGCAGTCTTATGGGGACTAATGCCAGATCAGCTTGTCTTGCCGCGCTTGGATTCGGAAAGCGCGACCACCGAACAAAAAGGTGCGGTCCGGCGCCGTCAATGGGGAGCAGAGCGGCGTTCCGAGCCGCTGTCAATTGTTCATCCGAGACCGTCCCGGCGCAAAATAATCCTTGGCCGCCTGGGAATTCTCACGACGCTGGCGGCCTGGGTAACATACGTTATTTCCACCATTCTGAAAGAGCTCGCGGACAACCCCAATGCGGGTTTCCGGTTTCAGTTTGAGACGGTCTCCTACCTAATCGTCGTAACATTCCTGACGTTTTCCGCCCTCATGTACCTGATGGCCCGGCAGGGTGCCCTGTACCGGTTCCGGGACCATGCCAGGGTGCCGCGCGGCGAGCTTGACCGGCACTTCGCCGAGTACGCCGAGGGCATCACCGTGCTGGTGCCCTCCTACGCCGAAGAACCCCAGGTGGTGCGGGCGACGCTGTGGTCCGCGGCGCTGCAGGAGTTCCCGGACCTCAAAGTGGTGTTGCTGCTCGATGACCCGCCGCATCCCTCAGACCTTGGTGACCGGGTCCGGTTGGACAAGACCCGCGCACTGACCGCGGAGATCGCCGCAGAACTCAGCGTCCCGGCGTCGCGCTTCAATGCTGCCCTGGCCGATTTCCGCAACCGGGAAAAGGCGCACGGGCGCGGCACTGCCGCCGAGGTGGCCCTGCTGATCGCCGAATATGAGGCAGCCGCCGAATGGCTTGAATCGATGGCTGCTGCCGAAACGGTGGAGGACCACGTCGACGAGTTCTTCGTCGACCTCGTCCTGATGGGCCTGGCCCGCGAGCTGAGGCTCGTACTCCTGGGACTGAACGCTGCGCTGGCCCAGCAGACCTCGCCGCCGCGCACCCGGATCGAAGAGCTGTACCTCCGGCTGACCTGGATCTTCAACGTCTCCACCGAAACGTTCGAACGCAAAAAATACGAGAGCCTTTCCCACGAGGCGAACAAGGCCATGAACCTCAATGCCTACATTTCCCTGATGGGCCACACCTGGCAGAAGGAAACCACCGCCGACGGCGTGATCCTGCGCAAGGTGGGCGCCGGCGTCGCCCCGGAACTGGACTGCGAGATCATGGACGTCCGGGACACGACTTACCTGTTGACGCTCGACGCCGACTCGCTGCTTCTGCGCGACTACTGCCTCCGGCTGGTCTACTTCCTGGAATCGGCCGGCAACGAGCGCGTCGCGGTCACCCAGACGCCGTATTCCTCCTTCCGTGGTGCCCCCACCCGCATCGAACGGGTCGCCGGAGCCACCACCGACCTCCAGCACATCCTCCACCAGGGCATGACCTACTACGGTGCGACGTTCTGGGTGGGCGCCAACGCCGTCATCCGCAAACGCGCCCTGGAGGACATCGTCGAGGTGGAAACCAACGGGGCCTTCGAGATCCGGACCTACATCCAGGACCGAACCGTCATCGAAGATACCGAATCCAGCATCGATCTCGGCCAGCACGGCTGGACCCTGGTGAACTATCCGGAACGGCTCAGCTACAGCGCCACGCCCCCGGACTTCGGCTCCCTCGTAGTCCAGCGCCGGCGCTGGGCGAACGGCGGCCTGCTGATCCTGCCCAAGCTGTGGGTCCAGCTCCGCCAACACCGGTCCGAGCGCCGCGCGATCCTGTTCCGGGAGGTGCTGCTGCGGGTGAATTACATGGCCTCCATCGCGTGGGCCAGCTTTGGTCTCGTCTTCCTCCTGGCGTACCCCTATGACAGCCGGCTGCTGAGCCCGATCGTATTCATCGCCGCCCTGCCGTACTTCCTGGCCATGGGCAGCGACCTGCGCGACTGCGGCCACCGCTTCAGCGACATCCTCCGGATCTACGGCTTCAACCTCGTGCTGCTGCCGGTCAACCTGGCGGGCGTGCTGAAATCGCTGCAGCAGGCCGTCACAGGCGACAAGATTCCCTTCGCCCGCACGCCCAAGGTCAAGGACCGCACCGCCGCCCCGGCGATCTACGTCCTGACCCCGTACGCGATCGTCGCCTTCTCGCTGCTGACCGTATGGCGGGACGCGCAAGTGGGGAACTGGGGCAATGTGGCCTTCGCCTCCGTCAACGCCATCCTCGCTGCCGGCGCGATCCGCGCCTACATCGGAGTCTTCAACTCCGCGGTGGATGTCTTCCTCGGGGTGGTTAACTGGCTGTATGTCAGTCCCAGGCCCAAGAAAGTGAAGGAGAGTCCCGTGATTGCCAAGACAGCCGAGGAAGTCGACTGGGAAACGATTCTCTATCACGGCGACCGACGGCTGAACCGTGACCTCCGGGGCTCCGCGGACCGCCGCCGTCGAATTGCGGTCCGATGACGCTCGAGGCCCTGGCCGGGCCCGAGGGGCGGCTGCCGGAGGGCCTGCCGGACACGGCAGCGGCCGCGGCCGGCGTCGTTCTGGGGGCGTCGGCGGTCACCGCGGCCCGGGCGGCCGACGGTGCGCTCGCCGACGGCGGTGCCGCCCGTAGCATCGGGGTGCGGATGATCGACGGCGGAATCATCGAGGTCCTGTTGCCCGCCAACCAGGAGATCGAGGGTCCGGAGGCGCGCATCGCCGGCGACATCGTCCGCACGCTCGCCGCGGGACGGCGGATGCCGGTGCTCCTGGTGATCACCGGCGTCGTCGGTGTCAGCATGGAGGCCCGCCGGGTCTACAGCGGTTCCATAGCGGCGACAGCGTTCGCCCTGGTGGGCGAGAGCCCGGTGGACCGGGTCATTGCCCACTACCTCCTGCGGTCCCGAAGCGAGACGATCCCGGCCCAGTTCTTCACCTCCGAATCCGCGGCCGTTGAGTGGCTAAGGCAGTACACCCGTGAAGAATGAATCACCGGACCCCAGGCTGCACGCCCTCGTGGAAGGCATCGTGCGGATCGCAGGCGGCGATCTGAGCACCCGGATCCCGCATTCGGGAGCCCGCGACGACGTCGCCGCCGTCATCGCCGGCATCAACCTGATGGCCGATGACCTGCAGACCATCTACCAGGAGCTGGAAGAGCGGGTCGAAAGCCGCACGGCAATGCTGCGCGAGGCACAGGTGGAGCTCGAACGCATGGCGCTGACCGACCCACTGACCCAACTCGCCAACCGGACGGCACTGAACTCGGTCCTGAGCCATGCCCTCGCGGAGTCCTCGCGCGGCGAAATGCCGCCGGCCCTCCTGATTCTGGATCTTGATTCCTTCAAGGGCATTAACGACACCCTGGGGCACAGCGCCGGCGACGACGTCCTGCGGGCCATCGCACGCCGGCTCCAGGACGCCGTCCGCGAGACTGACACCGTGGCGCGCCTTGGCGGCGACGAATTCGCCGTCATGCTGCCGAAGTCCAATCTGGTCCGGGCACGCAGGGTGGCGAACAGGATCCTCAAGGCACTCAGTGAGAGCCTCGACGTCGGGGACCTGAAAGTCACCTGCGGAACGAGCATCGGCCTGCGGATCGCGGAACCCGGCCAGTCCGTCGATGACCTGGTCATGGAGGCCGACACGGCCATGTACGCGGCCAAGGCGCAGCAGCACAGCAGCATCAAAGTCTTCGAGCCGGCCCTGCTGTACGCGCGCCGGCTGCAGAGCGTCATGATTACGGAAATGCGCGAAGCCATCCGGCAGGACCAGCTGACCCTGCATTACCAGCCGGTGGTGGACCTCGCGACCGGCAGGATCGAGGGTGTGGAGGCGCTGGTCCGGTGGAACCACCCGGAGCGCGGTCTGCTCATGCCGGACCAGTTCATTCCCCTGGCCGAGGAAACCGGCATGATCGTGGACCTGGGCCACTGGGTGCTGCGCAATGCAGTGCGCCAATTGCGCAAATGGCAGCAGGACTTGCAGGTGGACAGCACCTTTAACGTCCGGGTCAACATTTCCACCACCGAACTGCAAAACCTCGAGCTGATCGAACATGTGCGGGACATCCTCAGGGAGACCGGCGTGGATGCATCAAACCTGATCGTGGAACTGACCGAGTCCATGGCGGTCAACGGCGGCGACGTCGACCAGTATTCGCTCAACGGCCTTCGCCGGCTCGGCGTGCAACTCGAGATCGATGACTTCGGGACCGGCTATTCCTCCATCAGCTACCTGCGCAAGCTGCCGGTGAACGTGGTCAAGATCGACCGAAGCCTGATCAGCGGCCTCGGCGACGACGAGCAACAGCGGGACTTCGTAGCCGCGGTGCTGCACCTCATCCACGCCTGCGGCCTGAAGGCGCTGGCCGAGGGGATCGAGACGGCGGAACAGGCGGAAGTCCTGCGCGAGATGGGCTGCGGCAGCGGGCAGGGCTACTACTTTGGCCGGCCCGCGCCGGCGGGCGAGATCGTGGCGTTGTTTGCGGGGGGTGGAAAGCTCTTGTAGCCCTGGGTTGATGGTTGTTGGGGCGGAGCTGGACGATGGTTAAACAGCGACGGCGGGTGCCGGAATCACTCCCGACACCCGCCGCCTGTCAATGCAGTCTCCGTTACTTCTTGATGGAGTCCGGCCACCAACCGATAGCGGCCACCGAGCTGTGTCCGGAGGTGTCAGCTGCAGCAGAAATCGCTGCGGAGGCGGACATGCCCGCGGTTGCCAGCGCACCGGCGACGAGGAGTGTTGCAAGGGTCTTCTTCATTAGGACTCCTGATACGTAAGAGGCTGATGTGACTCATGTGACTTGTGGTGCAGATTTAGTATAGGGCCAAACGACACGCCGCTGTATAACGATTCGCTCCGCGATCTGCGAAGTCGTGTTATTCGCGCGAAGCTTCGGAAGACCTGAGTCAATATTGCGCAGGTCTTGCTTGCGCGGTTTGTTCGTTTCCGCTCCCCCGGCAACGGATAATTGAGACATGCAACAAAGTTCCGTTTCACCCTCGTACGCCGCTGCAGAGCTGCAGGCGCGCGAGCTCCGGTCCAGCCACGACTTCCGCGAGGCCGCGAACGCCGCGCAGATGGCGGCGGATATTGCCGATGCTGAAGGTGATGCGTCGTCATGGTGGCACATGACGCTGTTCCGGGCCGAGAGCCTCATTGCCGCCGGAGAAATTGAAGCTTGCGCGGAACTTGCCGGCACACTGATTGCGGAACCCCGGGATGGGAACCGGCAGCTTCAGGCGCAGGTGCACATCCTCCTGGCCCTGACTCGCCGGGGCATGGGCCTGCTCGAAGAGGCCGCCGACGAGGCCAGAATTGCAGCGGACCTCATGGTTGACGAGGACGACGTCGAAATTGCAGTCAAGGCCAGGCAGGCCCTCATTGCGGCGCTTGCCGATAGTGGAAGGCTTGACGAAGCGTGGGCGGAAAGCCTCATCATGGCCGACATCATTTCGGGCGAAGTCGATGACCAGTTGGTGGGCAAAGCGTATTGGGTCATTGGGAACGTCGCGTTTCTTTGCAGCAAAGTCGCCGAGGGGCTGCACTATCACGAACTCGCCGCTGGCACCTTTTCACCGGCCAGGAACCTCACCGTTTGGGCAAAATTCAATAAGGCATCCGCTGCCATGAGGCTCGCCGCTGATGTTGCGGACGCGGACACCCTTCGTTGCATTGAACGCGCGGAATTAGCCACGGATGTCATTGGCGGCACCGAAGAAGATCACATATTGCTCAAGCTGAACCGCGGCCACTGGAACTTCCTGGCGGGGGATCAAAAATCGGCGGTCGACACCCTGGTTGACATTTTCCCGGTCCCCGAAAAGACGTCCCCGCAAATATTGGGCGAGGCGTATCTTCTTCTGGGCCGGTCGCACGCCGCGTTGGGAAACGGGGCCGAAGCCCGGAAGTACCTGATGGAGGCCGCCGACTACTTTGAGAAAGCAGGAGCCTCCCAACGTGCGGAACAGGCCCTTGAATTCCTGACCGAACTGCCCTGACTTCGCACTGAACTGGACATGCTCTCCGCTGGACTTGAGGGATGGACATAATGGCAAGATGTCCACCTGCCGGGCCGAACGCTGGACATGTCCCGTGCTCGAGGCCGGGTGCGAGGGACGACTCCAGCCACGGCGACCAGGAATGGACATGTCCGGTGTCCTAAGCCGGGAATAGAGAACTAGCCCTGCCGCGCGAATCAGGACTGGACATGTCCCGGGGTGGCCGAAGCCGCGGCAGCCTTGCGTCCGAGTAACACGGCGGCGACGCCGGCCACGACGCTCAGCGCCAGAAGGACCCAGCCGGCCACGGTGAGCCCGGAGGCCAGGGCGACCTGAGCGCCGTCGAGAGTGTCGGCGGACATCATTTCATCGATCACCGTGTTGCCCCACAGCCGGACCGCAGCAAAGAGCAGCGGCAACGACCACAGCGCCCAGCGCAGGGATTTCCGGGCCACGTTGGTTCCGATCAGCAGCAGCCAGGTAAAGCCAAAGATCAGCGGGAAGAGCATCCCGGCCGTCTTGTGGACATAGTTCAGCTGGCCCCGGGCATCGGCGTCCATGGCCGCGCGCAAATGCTCCACGAACCCCAGGTCAAAGCCGCCCACCAACGAGTCGGGCATTGCCTGGCCGCCCGACAACTGCGTGAGCTGGTTGAGGGTGAGCAGGTGCAGATACCAGAACAGGAACAGGCTGGCCACGACCCCGGCGATGACAATCAGATTGCTGTTACTCTGTGCCTTCTGCGGTGTCCGGCTGGTGGTCGGATTGATCACCGGAGGGAGATGGTGCTGGGGGACCGCCGCGTTGGCGCCGTGCTTTTTGATCCGCTGCGCGGGTGTCTTGGCCATGGCTCCATTATCGCCCGTCCTGCACACCCCTCCGCGCCGCCGTCTGCCCGGGTGCCCGCGCCGGCTGTTCACTGCCAGCGGGCGCCGATAGTCTGGGACGCGTGACCGAACTAGGAAAACACCGGCTCGGCCGGCACAGCACCGCAGATCTCGACCCCTCACTGGATGACTACCAACTGGCCGAGGCCCTGGTCCGCGAGGCCGGCACCCTGGCGCTGTTGATGCGGCAGGCCGGGCTTGAAGGCAGGCAGAAGACGTCGGTCTCGGACGTGGTCACGGCCGCCGACCACGCCGCCGAATCCTACGTGCTGGAACAGCTTCGGCGCTGCCGCCCCGATGACGCCGTCCTGGGCGAGGAGGGCGCCTCCGTGGCGGGCAGCAGCGGCCGGACCTGGGTCATTGACCCCGTCGATGGGACCTTCAACTTCCTGCATGGATCCACGTACTGGTGCTCGGCCATTGCCCTGAAGGATTCCTCCGGTGCAGGGCTCGGCGCCATCTTCCAGCCGGAGGAGGACAAACTCTGGCTGGGCGGGACGTCCCGTGCGGCGACCCTCAACGGCGAAAAACTGGTCACCTTCCTGCCCGGCGCGTCCGGTGGCACCGGACGCTCCGACACGCCGCTGGCTGATCTCGGCGCGGCAACCTACATCCACCCGACGTGGCTTGCCGATCCGATGTGTGCCATGCCCTGGCACGCGGCAGCGACGTCGGCGGCCGCGCTGCGCATGTTCGGGTCCGGCTCCTGCGACCTCGGCCGGGTCGCGGACGGAGAGCTCGGCTGCTGGTTCCAGCACAGCTGCCCCGAGTGGGACTGGCTGCCCGGGAAGGCGATCGTGGAGGCGGCCGGCGGCGCGACCGACGTCGTGCGCGTCAACGGACTCGACTGGTTCATCGCGGGAGGCACGACGGCGGTCCAGCAGCTGCGCGCCGCGCTCAGCTCCGGGGGCGTCGGCTAGCTTCCCGCCTGCCGGACCTCCCCGCGGGACATGCTCATTTTTCGCGGCGGGGTCCGGGGGACATGCTCATTTTTCGCTGTCAGGAGCGGGTACAAAGGGAGTATGTCCAGTGGTCACGGGTGGCGGAGGACATGTCCGTTGGGCAGAGCTCTGTCCGTAGCGCATGCTCATTTTTCAGAACAACCTCGGCGGTCTTCAGAACAACCCGGGTCTTCTCCATGACAGCTTCCGCGGGGCATGCTCATTCTTCGCGGCCAGGACTGGGCGCAGGGGGATTATGTCCACTGGGCGCGGGCAGGGGAGGGCATGTCCCGACGGGCGGACACGGCTGTCAGCGCCACCGCCTAGACTTAGATACACCATGGATATGTTGTTTGACCCTTACGCCGACGGACCCTTCCAAGCTGCCTCCAAGGCGGCGGCAGGCACTAAATCGCGCTCCGGGTCCGGCCTGGCGGGCCTGGATTCCGGACCGGATTCCGCCCCGCACGGCGGAAGCTTGCACGGCGCCGCCCCGCACGGCGGCAGCGCGCACGGCGACGGCCCTGACAGCGGCTGGGACCGCCCGCAGCTTCCGAACGCCGGCGAACTCCTCGAGGGGCTGAACCCCCAGCAGGAAGAAGCGGTCAAGCACGCCGGCAGCGCCCTGCTGATTGTCGCCGGCGCCGGGTCGGGCAAGACCCGCGTGCTCAGCAACCGGATCGCCTACCTGATCGCCACGAGGCGGGCGCACCACGGCGAGATCCTGGCCATCACCTTCACCAACAAGGCCGCGGCCGAAATGCGGGAACGGATCGAGGCGCTGGTCGGCGGCCGGGCCAAGACCATGTGGATCTCCACCTTCCACTCCTCCTGCGTCCGGATCCTGCGCCGCGAGGCCAAGAACGTCGGGCTCAACTCCAACTTCTCGATCTACGACTCCGCCGACTCGCTGCGCCTGATCACCCTGGTCGCCAAGAACCTGGACCTTGACCCCAAGCGCTTCGCGCCCAAGGCCATCCAGCACAAGATCTCCGCGCTCAAGAACGAGCTGATCGACGCAGACAGCTATTCCTCCAGCGCCAACTACAACGATCCCTTCGAGCAGGCCGTCGCCGAGGTCTTCAAGGGCTACACCCAGCGCCTGCGCCAGGCCAACGCCATGGACTTCGATGACCTGATCGCCGAGACCGTCTACATGTTCCGGGCCTTCCCGGCGCTCGCCGACTCCTACCGGCGCCGCTTCCGGCACGTCCTCGTGGACGAATACCAGGACACCAACCACGCCCAGTACGCCCTGGTGCGCGAGATCGTCGGCGAGGGCCCCGACGCGGCCGAGCTCACTGTCGTCGGCGATTCAGACCAGTCCATCTACGCCTTCCGCGGCGCGGACATCCGCAACATCGTGGAGTTCGAGAAGGACTACCCGGACGCCCGCACCATCAAGCTCGAGCAGAACTACCGCTCCACCCAGACCATCCTCAGCGCCGCCAACTCGGTGATCTCCCGCAACCCCAACCGGCCGGAGAAACGGCTCTGGACGGCCGAGGGCGACGGCGAGAAGATCGTGGGCTACGTCGGCGAGAACGAACACGACGAGGCCCAGTTCATCGCCAAGGAAATTGACCGGCTCCAGGATGAGGGCAACCTGCGCCCCGGCGACGTGGCCATTTTCTACCGCACCAACGCCCAGTCCCGCTCGATCGAGGACGTCCTGGTCCGCGTGGGCCTGCCCTACAAGGTGGTCGGCGGCACCCGCTTCTACGAGCGCAAGGAGATCAAGGACGCCCTCGCCTACCTGCGCGTCCTGGTCAACCCGGACGACGACGTCAACCTCCGCCGCATCCTCAACGAACCCAAGCGCGGGATCGGTGACCGAGCCGAGGGTGCCGTCGCCGCCCTGGCAGAGCGTGAGCGCACGTCCTTCATGGCCGCCGCGCGGCGCGCCGATGAAGCCCCGGGCATGGCGACGCGCTCGGTCAACGCCGTGCTGGGCTTCGTGAAACTCCTCGACGACCTCGCCGAGGTCGCTTCCGGCTCCGGCGCGGCCGCGGCTCTCGAAGCCGTGCTCGAACAAACGGGCTACCTTGCCGGGCTGCGTTCCAGCACCGATCCGCAGGACGAGTCCAGGGTGGAGAACCTCGCCGAACTGGTCGCCGTCGTCCGGGAATACGAACGCGACAACCCCGAAGGCTCGCTCGGAGCCTTCCTGGAGCAGGTCTCCCTCGTGGCCGACGCCGACCAGATCCCGGACGCCCCCGGCGGTGACGCCGAAAACCTGGCGGCCGCCGTCGCCGAAGCCAAGCGGCTCGGCGTCGTGACCCTGATGACGCTGCACACCGCGAAGGGCCTGGAATTCCCGGTGGTGTTCCTTACCGGCATGGAGCACGGGCTGTTCCCGCACCAGCGCTCCGCCACCGATCCCAAGGAACTGGCCGAGGAACGCCGGCTGGCCTACGTGGGGCTGACTCGTGCCCGCAAGCGTCTCTACCTGACCAGGTCCGAGGTCCGCAGCATGTGGGGCCAGAGCCAGTACAACCCCGCGAGCCAGTTCATCGAGGAGATCCCGGCCGAGCTCGTCGAATGGAAGCGCGAAGGCGCCAGCCGCCAGAGCGGAGGCTGGGGGAGCGGTGCCGGGATCGGGTCCAGCCGCTACGGCGGATCGTTCTGGGGTGCCGGGACCGCCCGCGGCGCCGCGGCCAGCCCGTCCGCCGGCTTCAACGCCGACGTTCCCGCCGCGGTGGCCAAGAACAGGGTCCAGCCGCAGAAGGAAGTCGTCGCCGTCAGCGTGGGGGACAAGGTCAACCACACCAGCTTCGGCAACGGCACCGTCCTGGCGGTGGAGGGCGCCGGGGACAAGACGGTCGCCAAGGTCAAGTTCGACATCGGCGAGAAGCGGCTGCTGCTGCGCTACGCGCCGCTGACCAAGCTGGACGCCTAACTGACCGCGTAGCTGGACGTTTGGCTGAAGACCCAACGGGAGTCCGGAGACCGGTCCGCCAGCACCCCGTGCAGCCGGATGCACGGACGTTCGCCGTACATTACGAACGCGGGTCTGGCACGGCCGCGCCGGCCTTCGGAGCGCCGTCGGACACCCCAAAAACCCCGTAATCTAGCGGTTTTTCTACGCTCCATAGAATAGTGTCCTTACTCACATAACCGGTACTCTGGAACGGGCTGGTCCGATCGAAGGACTAGAGTTCCCAAAGGAGCATTGCGCCGTGTGGCTCGTTTCCAAGCTTGTCGCAGGGTGCGTTTATTCCGCAGCCCGGTAACCGCGAGTACGTGGGGTCCGGCTGTACAGAAACTACTTCGACGTAGAAGGACACTAAACCGTGGACCTGTTTGAATATCAGGCGCGCGATATGTTCGAGGCGCACGGTGTACCCGTGCTTGCTGGCATCGTGGCGCACACCCCTGAAGAAGCAAAGGCAGCTGCCGAGAAAATCGGCGGCGTAACTGTCGTAAAGGCGCAGGTCAAGGCCGGAGGCCGCGGCAAGGCCGGCGGCGTCAAGGTCGCGAAGACCGCTGACGAAGCGTTTGAACACTCCACCAACATCCTCGGGATGGACATCAAGGGCCACACCGTGCACCGGGTGATGATCGCCCAGGGTGCAGACATCGCCGAGGAATACTACTTCTCCGTCCTTCTGGACCGGGCCAACCGCAACTACCTGGCCATGTGCTCGGTTGAAGGCGGCATGGAAATCGAGCAGCTCGCCGTTGAGCGCCCCGAGGCCCTGGCCAAGATCTCGATTGACCCGGCCGTGGGCATCGACCAGGCCAAGGCCGACGAAATCGTCGCCGCGGCAGGCTTCGCCGAGGAACTGCGTGGCAAGGTCGCCAGCGTAATCCTGAAGCTCTGGGACGTTTTCAAGAAGGAAGACGCCACTCTTGTGGAGGTCAACCCGCTGGTCCTGACCGGCGCCGGCGACATCGTCGCCCTTGACGGCAAGGTCTCCCTCGACGAGAACGCCGACTTCCGCCACCCCAAGCACGCCCACCTTGAAGACAAGGACGCTGCTGACCCGCTCGAGGCCAAGGCCAAGGCGCAGGACCTCAACTACGTCAAGCTGGACGGCGAAGTCGGCATCATCGGTAACGGTGCCGGCCTGGTCATGTCCACCCTCGACGTCGTTGCTTACGCCGGCGAGAACCACGGCAACGTCAAGCCCGCGAACTTCCTGGACATCGGCGGTGGAGCTTCCGCCGAGGTCATGGCAGCAGGCCTCGACGTCATCCTGGGCGACCCGCAGGTCAAGTCCGTCTTCGTCAACGTCTTCGGCGGCATCACCGCCTGTGACGCCGTCGCCAAGGGCATCGTCGGTGCACTGGCCGAGCTGGGCCACTCCGCGAACAAGCCGCTGGTAGTCCGCCTCGACGGCAACAACGTTGAGGAAGGCCGCCGCATCCTGGCCGAGGCCAACCACCCGCTGGTTACCCTGGCCGCCACCATGGACGAGGGCGCCGACAAGGCTGCCGAGCTCGCCAACGCAGCGAAGTAGAGGGACTCGACTATGTCTATTTATTTGAACAAGGACTCCAAGGTCATCGTCCAGGGCATCACCGGCGGCGAAGGCACCAAGCACACCGCCCTGATGCTCAAGGCCGGCACCAACGTTGTGGGCGGCGTCAACGCCCGCAAGGCCGGCACCACGGTCCTGCACGGCGACGCCGAGATCACCGTCTTCGGCACCGTCAAGGAAGCCATGGCCGAGACCGGCGCTGACGTTTCCATCGTCTTCGTGCCGCCGGCCTTCACCAAGGACGCCGTCGTTGAAGCCATCGAGGCCGGCATCGGCCTCGTCGTCGTCATCACCGAAGGCGTGCCGGTCCAGGACTCCGCCGAGTTCTGGGCACTGGCCCAGTCCAAGGTGGACGCCAACGGCAAGCAGGTCACCCGCATCATCGGACCGAACTGCCCCGGCATCATCACCCCGGGTGAGGCCCTCGTCGGCATCACCCCGGCCAACATCACGGGCAAGGGCCCCATCGGCCTCGTCTCCAAGTCGGGCACCCTGACTTACCAGATGATGTACGAGCTGCGCGACCTCGGCTTCTCCACCGCCATCGGCATCGGCGGCGACCCGGTCATCGGCACCACCCACATCGATGCCCTCGAAGCCTTCGAGGCTGACCCGGAGACCAAGGCGATCGTCATGATCGGCGAAATCGGTGGCGACGCCGAAGAGCGTGCCGCCGACTACATCAAGGCCCACGTCACGAAGCCGGTTGTTGGCTACGTGGCCGGCTTCACCGCTCCGGAAGGCAAGACCATGGGCCACGCCGGCGCCATCGTCTCGGGCTCCGCGGGCACCGCCCAGGCCAAGAAGGAAGCCCTCGAGGCTGCCGGCGTCAAGGTCGGCAAGACGCCGTCCGAGACCGCCAAGCTCCTGCGCGAGGTCTTCGCGACCCTCTAGGTCCGAAGCACCACGGCAAATAAGCACCACTGCAATACAGCAACGCGGGGTCACTTACGGCCCATTCCACTCGGTGGGATGGGCGCGGAGTGACCCCGCGTTGCTTCTTTAAGTACGACGGCGGCAGGCCATCTTCCCCGGGAGGTGACCTGCCGCCGTCGTACTCTTTAAGACCCCGAGGTCCTAGACCTTGGCCCCGCTGAGGACTTCCTCGAGCTGTTCGTAGGCTTCGGTCATGCCGCCCTCCATTCCGGACTGCGCCATGCCGTCGCGGGCCTCCATGCTGGGGTAGACCGCGTGGCCGCGGAGCCGCGAACGGCCGCCGCCCAGGTCCTCGAAGGTCAGGGACTCAATGCTCACCACGTCCGGGTAGCCATCGAATTCGAAGGTCTGGATGGCGAAATCATTCTCGCGGACAGTGTGGAAGACACCGGTGAAACCATAGGCGCTGCCGTCCGGCGCGGTGTGGGTGTAGCGGTAGCTGCCGCCGGTCCTGAAGTCGTAGTGGTC
The DNA here is from genome assembly GCF_056398725.1 of Arthrobacter sp. 01T425. Classification (NCBI taxonomy): domain Bacteria; kingdom Bacillati; phylum Actinomycetota; class Actinomycetes; order Micrococcales; family Micrococcaceae; genus Arthrobacter; species Arthrobacter sp. 01T425. The sequence goes on from NZ_JBFTPY010000010.1 coordinate 57,399, forward strand.
AACAGCCATAGTCAGCCGCCGCGGGCCAAGCCACTGGGCGACGAGCTCGGGATCCTTATGCGCCCGAAACACCTCGGACACCGGAAAATCGAATTCACGCTCGAAATCGATGAACGGCAGACCCTCGGGGACGGTCAATTTCAGTGCGTTGCTCATGATGCATCCTTTGCCTGTGTGCCGCTCTGGGCGGCGCGGATTTCAAGCACGGCGTCAAGGCTGCGGAACTGCCCCTCGCGGACCAGCCGGTACTGGTCGATCCAGGCGGTGAGCGCTTCCAGCCGTGCAGGGTTCAGGTGCACGGGCCGGCGCTGGGCGTCACGGGTGCGCGTGACAAGTTGCGCCTGCTCGAGGACCTGGATGTGTTTCGAGACCGCCTGCTTGGTGATCGCGAAGGGCTCCGCCAGTTCATTGACGGTGGCCGGGCCCCGGCTGAGCCGGGCAATGATGCGGCGGCGGACAGGATCGGCGAGGGCCAGGAAGGCCGCGTCGAGCTCGCTGTCGTCGCTGGAATCCACTTGGGGTCCCCACCTCCCGTCCCGACCATGGATAATCAACCGTCTTGTTGATCAATCTCTAGGTTGTTAACGCTATCCCTGGGCTCCGGCCTGCGCAATACCCCAACGCGGGGTCACGTAGCGCCCATTCCGCACCCTGGGATGGGCCGTAGGTGACCCCGCGTTGCTGTGTGCTGTCACGGAATCCTTGCGCAGCTCCAAATTACTTTGTTAGTATGTCAGGACAAACTAGTGAAGGAGATGCGAGTGCCTCTCGTACGAATTGACGTCAACCAGGGCCGCGGCGCGGAGCAGCTCCGCGGGCTCAGCCAGGGCATCCACAACGCGATCGTGGCCGAATTTGGCATTCCAGAGCGGGACTACTTCCACGTGCTGACCGAGCATCCCGAGGGGCAAATTGTCGCCCAGGATGCCGGGCTCGGCTTCGAGCGGACGCCGGACGTGGTGATGATCCAGATCTTCACCCAGGCCGGGCGAAGCCAGTCCGCCAAGCAGTCCCTGTTTGCCGCCATTGCGGACAGGCTGGCCGCCGCGGGGGTCGCCGGCGAGGACGTTTTTATCGGATATGTCGAGAACACCGCGGGGGACTGGTCGTTCGGTTTCGGGCAGGCCCAGTACGTCACCGGCGAACTCGGCGTTCCCGCCAGGTAAACACCCGGGTATTTCCGGCGCCTGCCCCGCCGCCGCGGCGCCGCGCGGGGCATCATTTGAAGTCCCCGTGTCATGTTGTAAATATGTCAGTACAAACCTTTGACAGTACATGGATTCTAAGGCAAAGTAGTGGTTGTGGCCCGGCTCACGCCAGGCCCCAAAGCACTGAATAAGCACCGCAGAAACGCCGAAGCTCAGGCTGCGCAAAGGTATCGAGTCCACACCAGAAAGGTCCACGATCACCGTGACCCACGAACTGCTCACGATCGGGCGCATCAGTGTTGATATCTACCCGAACGACATCGGGGTGGATCTGGAGGATGTCACGTCCTTCGGAAAGTACCTTGGCGGATCCCCATCCAACGTAGCGGTCGCCGCTGCCCGCCATGGCCGCCGCACCGCCGTCATCACCCGCACCGGCGACGACGCCTTCGGCAAGTACCTGCACCGCGAACTGCGCAAATTCAACGTGGACGACTCCTTCGTCACGGCGGTCAAGGAATGGCCCACCGCCGTCACGTTCTGCGCCATCAAGCCGCCGGAGGACTTCCCGCTCTACTTCTATGGACGCTTCCCCACGGCACCAGACCTGCAGATCAAGGCCGAGGAACTGGACCTGGACGCCATCAGGGACGCCGGGATCTTCTGGTCCACCGTCACCGGACTCTGCCAGGAGCCCAGCCGCACCGCCCAGCTCACGGCCCACGAGGCACGGCCCCGCACCGGGCTCAAGGAAGGCCAGTTCACCATCCTGGACCTCGACTACCGGCCGATGTTCTGGGCCTCCGAGGAGGAAGCCCGGGAACAGGTCGCCAGGATCCTGCCGCACGTCACCGTCGCGATCGGCAACGACAAGGAATGCGCCGTCGCCGTCGGGGAGGGCACCCCGGACGAACAGGCGGACCGGCTGCTCGCGGCCGGCGTCGAAATCGCCGTCGTGAAGCTGGGCCCTGAAGGGGTCATGGCCAAGACCCGCACCGAGCGTGTGGTCTCCGCCCCGGTGCCCGTGGAAACCGTCAACGGCCTCGGTGCCGGCGACTCCTTCGGCGGGGCCTTCTGCCACGGCCTGCTCTCCGGCTGGCCCCTGGCCCAGGTCCTCGATTTCGCCAACGCCGCCGGCGCCCTCGTCGCCTCCCGCCTGTCCTGCGCCGACGCGATGCCGACGCCGGACGAAGTCACCGGCCTGCTCGCCGAACGCGGCCGGCTGCTGCCGGGTACCTACGCCACCGAAGGAGCAGCACTTTGAGTGCAAACCCAGCCGTCGCCACCCGTGGGGTGAACGATGATCCCCGCCGCTACGAGCACCTGAGCATTATCCGGCTCGAAGACCCGGAAGCGATTGCCCGCGCCGCCAAGGCACGGCGCCGCCACCCCGGTGTCAGGGCCCACCGGCAGAACTTCATTGTCGCCGCCGACCACCCGGCCCGCGGCGCGCTCGCCGTCGGAAACGATCCGGTGGCCATGGCCGACCGCCGCCAGCTCTTGGACCGCCTGCAGATCGCCCTGGCCAACCCGGACGTGGACGGTGTCCTCGCTTCGCCGGACATCATGGACGATCTGCTCCTGCTCGGCGCGCTCGAGGGCAAGCTGCTCTTCGGCTCGATGAACCGTGGCGGACTGTCCGGCCTGGTGAACGAATTCGATGACCGCTTTACCGGCCACACCGCGGCCGCGCTCGAGGCCCTGGGCGCCGACGGCGGCAAGATGCTGACCCGCATCTGCCTCGGCGACCCGGACACTGTCGCCACCCTCGAAGCGACCGCGAGGGCCATCGACTCCCTCTCCGAACGCAGGCTGATCGCCATGGTGGAACCGTTCCTCTCCGTCCGCGAAAAGGGGAAGGTCCGCAACGACCTCTCCACCAATGCCGTCATCAAGTCAGTCGCCATCGCCGAAGGCCTTGGCGCGAGCAGCGCCTACACCTGGATGAAGCTCCCCGTGGTGGCCGAGATGGAACGCGTCATGGCCTCCACCACGATGCCCACCGTGCTCCTTGGCGGAGACCCGGACGCTGGTCAGGACGAGGTGTTCGCCAGCTGGCAGACTGCCCTCGCATTGCCCGGCGTTCAGGGCCTCACCGTCGGCCGGACCCTGCTCTACCCGCAGGACGGCGACGTCGCCGGCGCCGTGGCAACCGCGGCCTCGCTGCTGCACCACACCGAATCCACCCGCACCAAAGAAGTATCGGAGTAGCTTCCCATGGGAATGAGCACGGCATCAGGAACACGCAGAATGACGGTCGCGCAGGCCGTCGTTGAATACCTGTCCAAGCAGTACACCGTCGATTCGGTCGGCGGCCAGGACTTCCGGGAACGCCTGATTCCGGGCACGTTCGGCATCTTCGGCCACGGCAATGTCGCCGGCGTCGGCCAGGCCCTCAAGCAGTTCCAGCAGCTCGATCCGACGATCATGCCGTACTACCAGGGCCGCAACGAACAGGCCCAGTCCCACCAGGCGGTCGGCTTCGCCCGCCACACCCGCCGCCGCCAGACCTTCGCGATCAGCACCTCGATCGGTCCGGGGTCCTCGAACCTGCTCACCGGCGCGGCGCTGGCCACCACCAACCGGCTGCCGGTCCTGCTGCTGCCGAGTGACACGTTCGCGACCCGCGCCGCCGACCCCGTGCTGCAACAGCTCGAACAGCCCTACGCCTACGACATCACCGTCAATGACGCATTCCGGCCGCTGTCGAAGTTTTTTGACCGCGTCTCCCGGCCAGAGCAGCTGTTTTCCGCGTTCCACCACGGACTCCGTGTCCTCACCGACCCGGCCGAGACCGGCGCCGTCACCATCTCGCTGCCCCAGGACGTCCAGGCCGAGGCCTTCGACGTGCCCGAGGAATTCCTGGCCGAACGCGAATGGCGGATCCGCCGCCCGGACGCCGACGACGAGGACATCCGCCGCGCCGCCGAGGCGATCCGCGCCGCCAAGCGCCCCCTGATCATCGCCGGCGGCGGCGTGCTCTACGCCTACGCCAACGAGGAACTCGCGAAGTTCGCCGAGCTGACCGGCATACCGGTCGGCAACACCCAGGCCGGCGTCGGCGTGCTGCCCTGGGACCACAAGTTCTCCCTCGGGGCCATCGGCTCCACCGGCACGACGGCGGCCAACGCCATCGCCGCCGAGGCCGACCTCATCATTGGGATCGGTACCCGCTACGAGGACTTCACCACTGCCTCCCGGACCGCGTTCCAGAACCCGGACGTGAAATTCCTCAACATCAACGTCGCCGCCCTCGACGCCTACAAGCACGGCACCTCACTGCCGATCGTGGCCGACGCCCGCAAGACCATGGTCAAGCTGAACCAGGCCCTCGGCGGCTACCGCATCGGCGCGGACCTCGAGCAGCGGATCGCGGCCGAGAAGAAGCGCTGGGACGCCACCGTGGACGAGGCATTCAACACGCGGTTCACGCCGCTGCCGGCGCAGAACGAGATCATCGGCGCCACGAACCGCGCCATGGACGCCCAGGACGTCGTCATCTGCGCCGCCGGCTCACTCCCCGGTGACCTGCACAAGATGTGGCGCGTCCGGGACCCGTTCGGCTACCACGTCGAATACGCCTACTCCTGCATGGGCTACGAGATCCCGGGCGGCCTCGGGGTCAAGCGCGCCGCCCTGGCCGAAGCCGCCAAGGGCGGCACGCAGCGCGACGTCGTCGTCATGGTGGGGGACGGCTCCTATCTGATGATGCACACCGAACTCGTCACCGCCGTCGCCGAGCGGATCAAGCTGATCGTGGTCCTGATCCAGAACCACGGCTACGCCTCGATCGGTTCGCTTTCCGAGTCCCTCGGTTCCCAGCGCTTCGGCACCCAGTACCGGGCGCTGGATGAGGAACACCACAGCTTCGACGACGGCGACCGGCTCCCGGTCGACCTGGCCCTGAACGCCGAAAGCCTCGGCGTGAAGGTGATCCGGATCGAACCGGGGGAGAAGGTCATCGCCGAGCTCGAGCAGGCCATCCGGGACGCCAAAGCAGCCCCCGAACGCGGCGGCCCGATCGTCATCCACGTTGAATCCGACCCGCTGCTGGATGCCCCCAGCTCCGAGTCATGGTGGGACGTTCCGGTCTCCCAGGTCTCCGAGCTCGACTCCACGAAGCAGGCCTTCCAGACCTACACCGACCATAAGGCCCGCCAGCGCAAGCTGCTCGGCTGACCCCCCCTCATCACCACGAACAGCCACAGACCAAGGAAGTCCACCACTATGTCAACGACGACCGTCACCACCATCAGCCACTTCATCAACGGCGCCGAAACCGCCGGTGAGGGCACCCGCACCCAGCCCGTCTACAACCCGGCCACCGGCGCCGTCTCCGCGGAGCTGCGGCTGGCCAACCGGGAAGACCTGGACACCACCGTCGCCGCCGCCCGCGCTGCCGCCGATTCCTGGGGCGACATCTCCCTGGCCAAGCGCACCGCGGTGCTGTTCAAGTTCCGCGAACTCGTCGCCTCCCACGTGGACGAGCTCGCCGAACTGATCACCGCCGAACACGGCAAGGTCCTCTCCGACGCCAAGGGCGAGATCGGCCGCGGACTCGAGGTCATCGAGTTCGCCTGCGGCATCCCGCAGCTGCTCAAGGGCGACTACTCGGACCAGGTCTCCACCGGCATCGACGTCTTCTCCTTCCGCGAACCGCTCGGCGTCGTCGCCGGCATCACCCCGTTCAACTTCCCGGTCATGGTCCCGCTGTGGATGGCCCCGATGGCGATCGCCACCGGCAACGCCTTCATCCTCAAGCCCTCCGAGCGCGACCCCTCCGCCTCGATGCTGCTCGCCAAGCTGTGGAAGCAGGCCGGGCTGCCCGACGGCGTCTTCCAGGTCCTGCACGGCGACAAGGAAACGGTCGACGGCCTCCTGACCCACCCGGACGTGGACGGCATCTCCTTCGTCGGTTCCACCCCGATCGCGAAGTACGTCCACGAGACCGCCACCGCCCACGGCAAGCGCGTCCAGGCCCTGGGCGGGGCGAAGAACCACGCGATCATCCTGCCCGACGCCGACCTCGACAACGCTGCCGACCACCTGGCCGCCGCCGCCTTCGGCTCCGCCGGGGAACGTTGCATGGCCATCTCGGTCGCCGTCGCCGTCGGCGAAGCCGCCGACCTGCTGGTCAAGAAGGTCGAGGAGCGCGCCCTGGCCGTCAAGGTCAACAACGGCACCGTGCCCGACGCCGAAATGGGCCCGGTCATCACGCCGGCGTCCAAGGAACGCATCGTGAAGATCGTCACCGAAGCCGAAACCGCCGGCGCCGCGATGGTGGTGGACGGCCGCGACCTCGTGGTCCCCGGCCACGAAGACGGGTTCTGGGTCGGCCCGACCGTCCTGGACCACGTCACGGCCGGGATGACCGCCTACACCGAGGAAATCTTCGGCCCCGTCCTGGTCGTGGTCCGGGTGGAGGACCTCGACGCCGGCATCGCCCTGATCAACTCCAACCCCTACGGCAACGGCACCGCGATCTTCACCTCTTCCGGCGCCGCGGCCCGGAAGTTCCAGCGCTCCGTCACCGTGGGCATGATCGGCATCAACGTGCCGCTGCCCGTGCCGGTGGCGTACCACTCCTTCGGCGGCTGGAAGGCCTCGCTGTTCGGCGACAAGCACATCTACGGCCCCGAAGGCGTCTCCTTCTACACCCGCGGCAAGGTGGTCACCTCGCGCTGGCCCGAACCGACGCACGCCTCCGGCGCCTCCTACAACTTCCCGTCCAACTGACGCCTCGACTAACCACGATCGACTGCTCCGCAACCCCCGTTTTGAGCGTCCAAAACGGCACCTGCGGAGCACTCGATGAGAAGGAATGGAAATGACAGAGAACAAGCTGATCATCGGCACCGCGCCGGACTCCTGGGGCGTCTGGTTCCCGGATGACCCCCAGCAGACCCCGTGGGAACGCTTCCTCGACGAGGTCGCCGAATCCGGCTACAAGTGGATCGAACTTGGCCCCTATGGCTACCTCCCCACCGATCCGGCCCGTCTCGCCGAAGAGCTCAAGCAGCGCGACCTCAAGATCTCAGCCGGCACCGTGTTCACCGCATTCCACCGCGGGGCCCATCAGTACGACGAAGCCTGGGAGCCGGCCCGCAAGGTCGCCGAACTCACGGCAGCCATGGGAGGCGAACACATCGTGGTCATTCCCGCGATGTGGCGCGACGACGTCACCGGCGAGCCCGTCGAGAGCGGCACGCTCACCGAGAAGGCGTGGAGCGACCTGTTCTCCGGCCACAACCGCATGGGCAAGACCCTCTTGGAGGATTTCGGCCTGAAGCAGCAGTTCCACTCGCACGCCGACTCCCACGTCGGCGCGCAGGAGGACATCGAAACCCTGCTCGCGGCCACGGACCCGAAGTACCTCAACCTCTGCCTGGATACCGGCCACGCCGAATACTGCGGGGCCTCCAGCCTCGACCTGATCAAGAACTATCCGGACCGGATCGGCTACCTGCACCTCAAGCAGATCAACCCGGACATCCTCAAAAAGGTCAACGAGGAAAACATGACGTGGGCCGCCGCCAACCTGGCCGGCGTGATGACCGAGCCGCCGAACGGGCTGCCGGACCTGCGCGCCGTCATCGAAGCCGTGGAGGCGCTCAACCGGCCGATCTTTGGCATTGTGGAACAGGACATGTATCCCGTGGCCTTCGACGTCCCGATGCCGATCGCCAAGCGCACCCGGAACTACCTGCTCTCCTGCGGCTCCCGCACCGCCGTCAACTAGAACTGAGGACAAGATCATGACCAAGACCCTCCGCGTAGCTGTCATCGGCGCCGGCCGTATGGGCGCAGACCACATCCAGCGGCTCAACACCCGCATCCACGGCGCCGAAGTTGCCGCCGTCGTCGACGTCGACCTCGCCCGTGCCCAGGCCGCCATCGAAGGCATCCCCGGCGCCGTCGCCCTCGCCGACGCCGAGGAGGCCCTCAACAACGGCGACGTCAACGCCGTCCTGATCGCCACCCCCGGCTTCCTGCACGAGGACATCCTGCTCAAGGCGATCGCCAAGGACATCCCGATCCTCTGCGAGAAGCCGCTCACCCCGGATGCCGAATCCTCCTGGAAGATTGTCGAAGCCGAGCGGGAGCTGGGCCACAAGCGCATCCAGGTCGGCTTCATGCGCCGCTTCGACGCCGAATACGCCGCCCTCGGCAAAATCATCCGCGACTCCGAACTCGGTGAGCTGCTCATGCTGCACCACCAGCACCGGAACCCCACCACCCCGGCGGGCTTCACCAACGAGATGCTGATCAACGACTCCGTGGTCCACGAATTCGACGCCATCCGCTACTTCACCGGCGAGGAAATCACCTCGGTCCAGGTCCGCCTCGGCAAGGCCACACGGAACGCCCCGGCCGGTCAGCACGACCCGCAGCACGTCCTGATCGAGACCGAGTCCGGTGTCCTGGCCGACGTCGAGATCTACGTCAACGCGAAGTTCGGCTACGAGGTGGCCACCCAGGCCTCCTTCGAAGACGGCATCGTCAGCATCGGCGGCGACAAAGGCCCGTACACCCGCAGCAACGGCCGCTGGGGCGGCCACGTCACCCCCGGCTTCGAGGAACGCTTCGGGGCGGCGTACGACGTCGAAATCCAGTCCTGGGTGGACGCCGCCCTGCGCGATGAGATCGGCGGCCCCACCGCCTGGGACGGCTACGCCACGGCCGCCTGCTGCGAGGCCGGCGTCGAGGCGCAGAAGAACGGCGAAAAGGTCGCCGTGAAGCTCAACGCCAAGCCCGCCCTGTACCGCTAAAACCCCGCCGGCCGGCGCCTTCTACTGCAAAGAACGTGCCGGCCGGCCGCACGCCCGCCAGATCCACAATGGAGTGTTCACCGTGAAAATCGCCCTAGATCCCACGCCGTTCCACCACAGCCACGGACTCCTCGAGTTCCCGCGCGTGGTGGCCGACCTCGGCTACAAGTACATGCAGATGACCCCGCACGCCGATTTCATCCCCTTCTTCAACCACCCGAAGGCCGACGACGAGCTCGTGGGCAAGCTGAAGGCGGCCTGCAAGGACGCGGGAATCGAAATCGCGTCGGTGCTGCCCGTGCTGCGCTGGTCCGGCCCGGACGAGGACGCACGCGAGGCGGCCGTCCGCTACTGGAAACGCGCCATCCAGATCACCGTGGACCTGGGCGTTGGCACCATGAACACCGAATTCAGCGGCCGGCCGGAGAAGGCCGAAGAATCCGAGCGGGCCTTCTACCGCTCCATGGAGGAGCTGCTCCCCATCATCGAGCGGGAGGGGATCGACCTGCTGATCGATCCGCACCCGGACGACTTCGTCGAGGAGGGCCTGGCCGCGATCCGCGTGATCCGCGGGCTGAACTCGAAGAATGTTGGCCTGGTCTACGTGGCCTCGCACAGCTTCCACATGAAGAACGCACCGCTGGAGATCATGCGGGCCGCGGGCGACAAGCTGCGCCTGGTCCACGTGGCCGACACGATGGACCACCACGCCTCACACGGCCTGCGCTACATCACCAACCCGCCCGGCAACCCCGTCCGCGTGCACCAGCACCTGAAAATCGGCGACGGCGACGTCAACTGGGACGAGTTCTTCGGCGGCCTGCAGGAGATCGGCTTCCTGGACCGTGAAGATACGGTGATGGTCTCCAGCGTCTTCGCCGAGGACGACAACGCCGCGGACGTCTCCCGGTACCAGCTGGAGACCATGAAACAGCGCGTCGCGAAGGCGAGCCTATGACGGCGCCCGTCGCCGAGGTGACACGGCCCGTCAACCACAAACGGGCCCTCCGGACCGCGACGATCGTCTCCACTTTCGGCGGACTGCTCTTCGGCTACGACACCGGCGTGATCAACGGCGCTTTGCCGTACATGCAGGTGGACCTGGGCCTCACGCCACTGACCGAAGGGCTCGTGACCTCCTCGCTGCTGTTCGGGGCGGCCTTTGGCGCCCTCTTCGGCGGGCGCCTGGCGGACCGCCACGGCCGGCGCAAAATGATCATGGTGCTGGCCGTGGTGTTCCTCGCCGGCACCCTTGCGTGTACCTTCGCGCCGAACACGGAGGTGATGATCCTGGCACGCCTGATCCTCGGCCTGGCCGTGGGCGGGGCTTCGGTGACGGTGCCGGTGTACCTGGCCGAGGTCTCACCGAGTGCCCGGCGCGGACGAATTGTCACCCAAAACGAGCTGATGATCGTCACGGGCCAGCTGCTGGCCTTCATGTTCAACGCCTACCTCGGCAACAGCTTCGGCGAGGCCGGCGGGATCTGGCGCTGGATGCTGGTCATCGCAACCCTGCCGGCGATCGCGCTCTGGGTCGGCATGAACTTCATGCCCGAAAGCCCGCGCTGGCTGGCATCGATGGGCAGCTTCGGCGAAACCCTCAGTGTGCTGCAGCGGATCCGCTCCCAGTCCGAGGCCAGGGCTGAATTTGAAGAAGTCAAGGCCATGGCCGTGGAGGACTACAAGGCCAAGATGGGCTCCTGGAAGGACCTCAGTGTTCCGTGGCTCCGGCACATCTTCGTGGTGGGGATCGGGCTCGCGGTCATCCAGCAGATCACGGGCGTCAACTCGATCATGTACTACGGCACGCAGATCCTCGCCGAGTCCGGATTCGGCCGCGAAGCGGCCCTCACGGCCAACATCGCCAACGGGGTCATCTCCGTTCTCGCCACGTTTCTGGGCATCTGGCTGCTGGGCAAAGTGGGACGGCGGAGGATGCTCATCACTGGCCAGCTCGGCACCACGACGGCGCTGTTCCTGATCGGCGTCTTCTCTCTCATCCTCCCCGAGGGCCCACCCCGGGGCTTCGTCATCCTGGCCCTGACCGTGACATTCCTGGCCTTCCAGCAAGGTGCAATCTCACCGGTCACCTGGCTGATGCTCTCAGAGATCTTCCCGCTGAAGATCCGCGGCCTGGGCATGGGCGCCTCGGCCTTCGTGCTGTGGATCGTGAACTTCCTGGTTGGCTTCGGCTTCCCGCAGCTCCTCGCCGCGATCGGACTGTCCAGCACCTTCTTCGTCTTCGCTGTGCTCGGCGTCGGGGCCATCGCCTTTGCCGCGAAGTACATTCCGGAGACCAAGGACAAGAGCCTGGAGGACCTGGAACACTTCTTCAAACAGGCGGCCGCCAGGGAACCGGTCACCGTCTAGCCGCAGTCAAGAAAGCCCTGCACGCACAAGCCCCGCCCGGGATTCGTCCCCGGCGGGGCTTTCTGCGTACTTTCTGCGTACTCGCGCGAGGCGGTTGCCGCGCTAGGCCGCGGCGTGCAGCCGGGGGAGGGCGTCGACCAGCGGCGCCAGTTCGGGGACCTCCTGGGCCTCGGCCAGCGCCCGCTCCAGCGTGGCGTCGTGGACCGGCCGGCTCTGCTCGAGCAGGGCGATGCCGCTGGGGGTGAGCTCGGTGTAAATTCCGCGGCGGTCATCCGCACACAGGATCCGGGTCAGCAGCCCGCGGTCCTCGAGCCGGTTGACCAGGCGCGTGGTGGCACTCGCGCTCAACGCCGTGGCACGGGCCAGCTGCTGCATCCGCATGTGCCAGCCGTCCTGCCGGCTCAGCGCGTCCAGCACGGTGTACTCCACGACCGAGAGCTGCGCCTCGGCCTGCAAGGACCGCTCCAGCTCGGCCTCGATCAGCCCGTGCAGGGCCGCCAGGGTCCGCCAGCCTTGCGCCCGGACCTCGACGGCGTCGTCCTTGATGCCCATCACGTGTTTCCCTTCAACTCGCGTGCCCGGCGGGGTGGTGACGGGCACATCAAATAATAGTTGCTTGCGCGCTGTATCTGCTTGTGCAAGAATAAATAACGCGTCTGCAACTACTAGCTTACGCGCCATACCCCATCCCGTACAGCTTTGTAAGGAGCACCTCCATGCCTGTTGGCCTGATAGCCCTCGCCCTCGGCGGGTTCGGCATCGGACTCACCGAGTTCGTCATCATGGGCCTGCTGCCGCAAGTGGCCGCAGACTTCCACGTCACCGAGGCGACCGCGGGCTGGCTCATCTCCGGCTACGCGCTCGCCGTCGTGGTCGGGGCGCTTGGCCTCACCGCGGCCGTGACGCGCTTCGAACGCAAGCCCGTGCTGGCCGTGCTGATGGTGCTGTTTATCGCCGGCAACCTCGTCTCGGCGCTCGCGCCGGATTACTCGGTCATGATGATCGGCCGCATCATTGCCGCCCTCGCACATGGCGCGTTCTTCGGCATCGGCGCCGTCGTGGCCGCGAGCATGGTGGCGCCCACTAAGAAGGCGGGTGCGATCGCGATCATGTTCACCGGCCTGACGGCTGCGAATGTGCTCGGTGTCCCGTTCGGCACCATGCTGGGCCAGGCCGCGGGCTGGCGCTCCACGTTCTGGGCGATCACCGTGATCGGTGTCCTCGCCCTGGCCGGCATCCTCGCCCTGGTGCCCAGAACAGGTTCGGGAGATTCAGCCCCTGGTTCTGCCTCTGATTCTGCCGCTGGCAGCCTGCGCGGCGAGCTCCGTGCCTTCCGGTCCGGACAGGTCTGGCTCTCCATCCTCGTCACCATCCTTGGGTACGGCGGCATGTTCGGCGCCTTCACCTACATCGCCTTCACCCTCACCGAGGTCACCGGCTTCTCCGCCACCACGGTCCCGTGGCTGCTGATCCTCTTTGGCGTCGGGCTCTTCATCGGCAACACCGTGGGCGGCAAGGCGGCCGACAAGAATGTGGACCGCACCCTGCTGGTAGTGCTCGCCATTCTGGTGGTGGTGCTCGTGGTTTTCGCCCTGACCGCCGGCAACCAGCCGTTGACCATCGCCTCCATGGTGTTGCTGGGCGGCTTCGGCTTCGCCACGGTTCCTGGGCTGCAGATGCGCGTCATGATATACGCCAGCAGCGCTCCCACCCTGGCCTCCGGCGCCAACATCGGCGCATTCAACGTCGGCAATGCCCTGGGCGCCTGGCTGGGCGGCGTCACCATCACCGCCGGCCTCGGCTACACCTCGCCCATCTGGGCCGGCGCCGGGATCACCTTGTTGGGCCTGGCAGTGATGGCGTTCGCCGCGGCTCACGCAAAGAAGCACGACGCCGACCTGCCGGGAACCGGCGGATCAACCGTGCCCGCCGTTGCAGCGGCGGAAACCAGCACAGACCTTCCGGTCACCGAGGCTGCAGCCGTTGCCCGCTGACCGCTCGAACACAACAGACCGCCCGACCACAACAACAGGAGACACCATGAACTCAAGGCCCCATATCGTCCTCAACAACGGGGTGCGGATGCCGCAGCTGGGCTTCGGCGTCTTCCAGATTCCCGACGCCGAGACCACCGAGGCGGTAGCAGCGGCGCTCGCGGCCGGTTACCGGAGCATCGACACGGCCGCCATCTACGGAAACGAGACCGGAACCGGCCGCGCGCTCGCGGAATCCGGGATCGCGCGGGAGGAGCTGTTCATCACCTCCAAGCTGTGGATCGACGACCTCGGCTACGAACCGGCCCTTGCTGCCTTCGACGCGAGCCTGGACAAGCTGGGTCTCGACTACCTGGATCTTTACCTGATCCACTGGCCGGCGCCGGCATCGGACCGGTACGCCGACTCCTGGTTGGCCCTTGAGAAACTCCTTGCCGACGGCCGGGTCAGGGCCATCGGCGTCTCCAATTTCGAGCCGGGACACCTGCGGCGGCTCATCGACCTGGGCGGAACGGTGCCGGCCGTCAACCAGGTGGAGCTGCACCCGGCCCTTCAGCAGCACGCCGTGACGGTGTTCAACGCCGCGCAGGGCATTGCGACGGAGGCCTGGAGTCCGTTGGCCCAGGGGGCACTGCTGGCGGATCCGGCCATCACGGAGATCGCCGCGCGGCACGGCAGAACCCCGGCGCAGGTCATTCTGCGCTGGCACCTGCAGCAGGGGAGGATCGTCATCCCGAAGTCAGTGACGCCGGCCCGGATCCGGGAAAATTTGGAGGTGTTCGGCTTTGAGCTTTCCGCGGGCGAACTGGCGGCCGTGAATGCCCTTGAGCGGAACGGGCGCACCGGACCGCACCCGGCCACGTTCAATGGCTAGCTGTCAGCGCCTGAGCAGCCGAACGGCCTAGCGGCCGAATGGCAGCCGCGGGTCCAGGTCCTGGCCCTCCCAGGTCTGGCGGATCCAGCCGTGGTGCGGGTCATCGCTGATGAGCCAGTCGCGGACCGGGCCAGGGCCGGCCATGACGTTGAGGTAATACATGTCGTAGCCGGGGGCGGCCATGGCGGGTCCGTGCCAGCCGTAGGGCACCAGAACGACGTCGCCGGTCCGGACCTCGGCCGCAACGTCGATGGGCCGCTCGTCGGAGGCGTAGACGCGCTGGTAGCCGATGGCGTCGTCGGCGCCGGGCCGCTGCGGCGCCCCTGGCGTGACGCGGGTTTCGAAGTAGTAGATCTCCTCGAGGCTGGTCTCGCCGTCTTTTTCCTCGTCGTGCTTGTGCGGGGGATAGGAGGACCAGTTTCCGGCGGGGGTGAGGACCTCGCAGACAATGAAGCGGTCCGCCTCCAGCGCGGCGGGGGTGCCGAAGTTGTGGACCTGGCGGGAGCAGTTGCCCGCCCCGCGCAGTTCCACCGGCGTCTCGGCGGCCGTGATGAGGCGGGTCGGGTAGGAGGCTTTGGCCGGCGCGGTGGCCACGGCCACCCGTCCGCCGTCGGCCGATGTGATGGTTACTGCCTTGCCGGCTCCGGTGTAGAGCACATCGCTGGGGCCGCTGAAGACGCTGTCCCGGCCGGACAGGGGATAGTCTTGCCCGTCGACGGTCGCTACGAAAGAGCCGTTGAGCGGGATCACGATGCGTTCCTCCGCCGCCGCGTCCAGGCTGACGGCGCCGCCGGCAGCGAGCGTGGCAACCTTCAGCCCGGTATGCGCCCAGCCGTCCACCTCCAGTCCGGAATCGGACGTCCCGATGGAAATGTCCCACTTGCCTTCGGCTGCGGTGCCGAGCGGGTAGACCCAGTTGGCCATGGAAGCTGCCCTTTCGTTGTCGCGCCGGAGGCAGGCGCGTGTGTGTGCGGGTTGGAGCCGGTTGCGCCCGTCGCTGGCGCCTAACTCTGGACGCTTACCTCTGGACCAGTGTCATTTCGAAGCTGTAGGAATCCGCCCGGTAGACGTGGTGGCCGGTTTCCACCATGCGTCCGGTGTCGTCCACCGCGGTCCGCTCCATGGTCACCAGGGCGGAGCCGGGGGTGGTCTCGAGCAGCGGCGCCTGGTAGTCGTTGGCGATCATGGCGCCGATCCGCTGTGAGGCAAGCCGGAAGTTCACGCCGCCGTTGCGGAGGATGGCGTAGAGGCCCTGCGAGCCCAGGCTTGCCTCGTCGATAGCGGTGATGTCGTCCCGCACCCAGTTCTCCATCAGGGCCAGCGGCTTGCCGCCCACTTTCCGGAGCCTGGTGAAGTGGTAGACCTTGGCGCCGGTCGGAAGCTGCAGTGCCGTCCGGATCGCGCCGTCCGCCTCCTCATGCGAGAAGCTGAGCACGTCGGTGGTGGGCTTGCTGCCGTTGTTGCTCAGGTCGTCGTAGAGGCTGGAGAGTTCCAGTGGGCGGCGGACCTGGCTGGACACCACCTGGGTGCCGACGCCGCGCTTGCGGACCAGGAGGCCCGAGCGGACCAGCTCGTCCATGGCTTTTCTCATCGTGGGCCGGGACAGGTTCAGCTGGGCGGCCAGGTCGATCTCGTTTTCCAGCCTGCTGCCGGGTTCCAGCAGCCCGGTGTGGATCGCTGCCTCGATGCCCTGGACCACTTGGTGGTACAGCGGCACCGGGGAAGAGCGGTCGATCCGCAGATTCAGTTGATTCGCCACTGGGCATGCTCCCTTGTGCTCCGCGGCGGTCGTCGTGCCGGCCTGCCCGCGTATGTCAGTGTATGTTCGCTTGATAGGACATACTGCCTTTTTCTGATAGTAGCAGGGCTGCCAAGAGGTGCCAAGGGCTGCTGTGACGGGCCTTGTTTGCGGGGGTCGGGCTGTCGGCGCTGGCCCGTCAAGCCCCGTGAATGGGACATTCCGATCACACTTCGTTACGTCCAAACATCCTAATGTCAGGACAAACTATTGACAACTGTGATTGGAGTCACCATGATCGGTTGTAGATGGCTCATGGACCGACGCGATGAAGCGGCCGGCGTGGCCCGGAATCAAAGGAGATTGATCGTGACCAAGTTCTCGTGGCGGAAGGCGACCCTCGTGGCGGCCGTCGTACCCATGCTGGCCCTGAGCGCGTGTTCGAGCACCGGCGGCAAGCCCGCAGACTCAGGCAATGCGGCTGGCGGAGGCCAGGCAGCCAGCACCTCCCGCATCAAGGTCGCCCTTATCACGCACGCCGCAGCCGGTGACACGTTCTGGGATATTGTTCGCAAGGGCGCCGAGGAGGCATCGGCGAAGGACAATGTTGAGCTCCTCTATACGTCTGATCCCGAAGCCGGGCGCCAGGCCCAGCTCATTCAGCAGGCCATTGACCAGAAGGTCGACGGCATCGCGGTCACGCTCGCCAAGCCCGAAGCCCTCAAAGACGTCCTGAAGAAGGCCTCCGACGCCGGCATCCCGATTGTGAGCCTCAACGCCGGTGAATCGGTCTCCTCCCAGCTCGGAGCATTCACCCACTTCGGTTCCAACGAGCAGCTCGCCGGTCAAGCCGTGGGCACCAAGCTGGCCGCGGACGGCTACAAGCACCCGGTCTGCGTGATTCAGGAACAGGGCCACGTGGGACTTGAAGCACGGTGCGCGGGCGTCAAGGCGAAGGTTCCCGGAACGGAGATCCTTTACGTCGACGGCAAGGATATGACCTCCGTTCAGTCCACCGCGACTGCCAAGCTTCAGGCTTCCAAGGACGCCGACGTCATCATCGGCCTCGGCGCCCCCATCACCCTGACTCTCCTCAAGTCGGTCACTGACGCCGGCAGCTCTGCCAAGGTTGCCAGTTTCGACCTCAACGCGGAGCTCGCCCAGAAGATCGTGGATGGTGCAGTTCTGTTCACCGTGGACCAGCAGCCGTGGCTGCAGGGCTACGGAGCCGTTGACGCCATCTGGCAGAACAAGCGCGGCGGCTTCAAGATCGGCGGCGGCCAGCCTGTGCTGACAGGCCCGGCGGTCATCGACAAATCCAATGCGGCCGATGTCCTGACCTTCGCCCAGCAGGGCGTCCGCTAACAGCCCGCTGGCCGGGCCGGCCCAGGCCGGCCCGGCGGCTAGGAGACTTATCATGACCATCACCCAGACCAAGACAAAGTCGCCGGCGCCCGATGAGCGCGTCGCCAAGCGCAGTCCGTTCCAGAAACTGCTCGGACGTCCCGAGGTCGGTGCCCTGGTGGGCGCGATCGTCCTCTTCATCTTCTTCGCGTTGGTGTCCCCGACCTTTACCCAGCCCGGTGCCCTGGCGACCATCCTGTACGGGTCCTCCACGATCGGGATCATGGCGGTGGGGGTGTCCTTGCTGATGATCGGCGGGGAGTTCGACCTCTCCACCGGCGTCGCCGTGATCACCTCGGCGCTGACGGCGTCGCTGTTCAGCTGGTACTTCACCACGAACGTCTGGGTCGGCGTCGGGCTGGCCCTGGTGGTCTCCCTGTCCGTCGGGTTCATCAACGGCTGGATTCTGATCAAGACCAAGCTGCCGTCCTTCATCGTCACCCTGGCGACGTTCCTGATGCTGACCGGCCTGAACCTGGGCCTGACCCGGCTGATCGGCGGCTCGGTGTCTTCGCCCTCGATCTCGACCATGGACGGTTTCGCATCGGCCCGGGCGGTGTTCGCCTCCTCGGTGAGCGTCGGCGGCGTCGACATCAAGATCACCGTGTTCTACTGGTTCGCGCTCGTCGCGGTCGCGACCTGGGTGCTGATGCGGACCCGGGTGGGGAACTGGATCTTCGCCGTGGGCGGGGACGCGAACGCGGCCCGCGCCGTGGGCGTGCCGGTCAAGGCCACCAAGATCGGTTTGTTCATGGCCGTGGGGTTCTGCGCCTGGATCCTGGGCATGCACAACCTCTTCGCCTTCGACACCGTGCAGTCCGGTGAGGGCGTGGGCAACGAGTTCCTTTACATCATCGCCGCGGTGATCGGCGGCTGCCTGCTCACCGGCGGGTACGGCTCGGCGATCGGCGGCGCGATCGGCGCTTTCATCTTCGGCATGGCCAACAAGGGCATCGTCTACGCGCAGTGGAACCCGGACTGGTTCAAGTTCTTCCTGGGCCTGATGCTGCTGCTGGCCACCATCGTCAACCTCATCGTCAAGCGCCGCGCGGAACTGAAGTAGAAGGGCCCCGGAACCATGAATGCCAAAGAGATCGACCAGCAGACCCTGCTGCAGAACGAAAACGATCCCCTCACCCATACCCCGGTGCACCTGCTCTCCCTCGACGGGGTCGGGAAGCACTACGGGAACATCATCGCCCTCTCCGAGGTGACCATGGCGGTGGACAACGGCCGCGTCACCTGCGTGCTGGGCGATAACGGTGCGGGCAAGTCCACGCTGATCAAGATCATCGCCGGCCTGCACCAGCACGACGCCGGAACACTGAAGGTCATGGGCGAGGAGCGGAAGTTCAGCTCCCCCCGGGACGCCCTGGACGTCGGGATCGCCACGGTCTACCAGGACCTCGCCGTGGTGCCTTTGATGCCGATCTGGCGGAACTTCTTCCTCGGCTCGGAACTGACCAGCGGGTTTGGTCCGTTCAAGAGCATGGACGTCGAGAAGATGAAGGACATCACGCTCAAGGAACTCGCCGCGATGGGCATCGACCTGCGCGACGTCGAGCAGCCCATCGGCCAGCTCTCCGGCGGTGAACGCCAGTGCGTCGCGATCGCCCGGGCCGTGTACTTCGGCGCCAAGGTCTTGATCCTGGACGAGCCCACCGCAGCGCTGGGCGTGAAGCAGTCCGGCGTGGTGCTCCGCTACATCCTGCAGGCCCGCGACCGCGGCCTCGGGGTCATCTTCATCACCCACAACCCGCACCACGCCTTCCCTGTCGGGGACCGGTTCCTGCTGCTCAAACGGGGCAAGTCAATCGGCTACTACGACAAGAAGGACATCACCCTGGACGAGCTCACCGCCCAGATGGCCGGCGGCGCAGAACTCGCCGAACTCGCCCACGAACTCGAACAGCTCGGCGGCCACAGCGACGTCGTCAAGGAAGTCCAGGGCGAAGTCGCTGACGTGTCCCAGACCACCGGCAAGACCTACGGATAACTGCCGCCCCAACTCCTGAAAGGACAAGCCTTTGGCTTACCTCAACCGCAACGCCTCCGACGCCGTCCTGCCCGTGCGGATCGGACTTATCGGCTCGGGCTGGATGGGCGCCTTCCACGCCGACAGCATTGCCCGCCGGGTCCCCGGCGCCGTCCTTGCCGCCATCGCGGATCCGAACCTGGAATCCGCCGGGGCGCTGGCTGGCGCCCTGGGCACCACGAAGGTGACCGCCGACGCTGCCGATCTCCTGGCCGACCCGGCGATTGACGCCGTCGTCATCGCCAGCCCCGCGCGTTTCCATTCCGCCCTGATCGGCCAGGCCGCAGCGGCCGGAAAGCACGTCTTCTGCGAGAAGCCCGCCGGTCAGGGGCTTGAGGAGCTCGACGCGGCCCTTGACGCCGTCGACGCCGCCGGGGTGCACTTCCAGATCGGCTTCAACCGCAGGTACGCCGCAGACTTCCAGGCGGCCAAGAAGGACCTCGCCGCCGGAATCGTGGGGCAGCCGCAACTGCTTCGTTCGCTGACCCGGGACCCGGGCACGGGGAGCATCGGCCACGCCGCAAGGATCCCTGCGTGGACCATCTTCCTCGAAACCCTGATCCACGACTTCGACACCCTGAACTGGTTCAACGAAGGCGCCGAACCTGTGGAGGTCTATGCGGTTGCCGACGCGCTTGTGGAGCCGGGACTGCGGGACCAGGGGTTCCTGGACACCGCCGTCGTGACCATCCGCTACAGCAACGGCGCGATCGCCGTCGCCGAGGCAAACTTCAGCGCGCTCTACGGTTACGACATCCGCGGCGAGGTTTTCGGCTCCAAGGGCATGGTCCAGGCCGGCCGCGCCACCGAAACCGCTGCCCGCCGGTTCACCGCCGAGGGGATGTCCGCCGACACCCCACGGCTGAACGTCGAGCTCTTCCGGCAGGCCTATACAGACGAGCTGGCGGACTTCGTCGACGCCGTGCGCGCCCGGCGTGAGGGTACCGCTCCGGAGTCGAAGCCCTTCACTCTCACTCCGGGAGCCAGCGACGCCCGGCGCGCACTGGCCGTGGCGCTGGCCTGCATCGAGTCCGTCAAGCGGGGGACCCCGGCAACGGTCAACACAGTGGCCGTCAACGAGAACGTGGTCCTCTGATGCGGCTCGCCGTGTGCGCTGAGATGGTCTTTACGGACCTGACGTTCACGGAGCGGGTGCGCCGGCTCCACGAGGCCGGCTTCGACGTCGAACTCTGGGACTCGCGGCCCAAGGACATCGGCGCGCTCAGGGCCACCGGGGCGGTGTTCTCCTCCATGACCGGATACAGCTCCGGCAGCCTCGTGGATCCGGACACGGCGGACGAGGTGGTGCGGACCGCCGAGTCCCTGATCCCCACCGCCCTGGAACTTGGCGTCAGCCGGCTGGTGGTCCACCCGGCGGAACTCGTCGACGGCCACGCGGCGCGGCCTGTCTACCGCTCCAGCGGACACATGTGGGCCACCGGCGCCCGGACCCTGGAACGGCTCGGGAAGCTCGGTGAGAAGCACGGGGTGACGTTCTGCCTCGAGAACCTCAACACCATCCGGGACCACCCCGGCATCCCGCTGGCACGGGCCAAGGACACCCTGGCGCTCGTGCAGGCGGCCGGGCACCCGAACGCCAGGCTCATGCTGGATCTCTATCACGCCCAAATGGGGGAGGGGAACCTGGTCGAGCTCGTCCGGACCGCCCTGCCATACCTCGGCGAAATCCAGGTGGCAGACGTTCCCGGCCGTTGCGAACCCGGAACCGGGGAAATCAACTACGCGGCCGTGGCCAGGGCGCTCGCGGACGCAGGCTACGAAGGAACCGTGGGCATGGAAGCGTGGGCCAGTGGCGACAGTTATGCGGCCCTGGAGGCCTTCCGTGCGGCGTTCACCGTGCCCGCACCAAACATGAGAGTAGAAGTATGAAAGACGTAATCCTTGGACTCGCCGGCGTTGGGCGGATCGGGGTCATGCACGCCAACAACATCGCCGCCCTCAACGAGGTCCTGAACCCACAAGGGATCCGTGTCCGCCTACGCCTCACCGACGTCGCCGAAGAGCACGCCCGGACGGTGGCACGCGTTCTCGGTGCCGAATTACTGCCCTCGGTTCAGACGCTGCTGGCCTCGGGGCTGGACGGCCTGGTCATCGCCACCGGAACCGGAACCCACCCCGAGCTCATCAAGGCCGGCGTGGACGCTGGGATCCCGGTGTTTTGCGAAAAGCCCGTGGCCCTGAACGTGGCCGACGCCCTGCCGGTGCTCGACTACATCCGGGACCGGAACGGCGTGGTGCAGATCGGGCATCAGCGCCGGTTCGACGCCGGCTACCTGGAAGCCCGCCGCGCTTACCAGGCCGGCGCGCTGGGCTGGATCCATTCCCTGCGTGCCGTCACCTGCGACATGACGCCGCCCCCGGTCGAGTTCCTGGCCAGCTCCGGCGGGCTCTTCCGTGACTGCTCGGTCCACGATTTCGACATCCTGCGCTGGCTCACAGGCCGCGAAATCGTCGAGGTCTACGCCAAGGGCTCCAACAACGGGGATCCGGCCATCGGTGCGGCCGGCGATGTGGACACGGCCCTCGCGTTGGTGACGTTCGACGACGGCACCGTGGGAACGGTTTCGGCGACCCGCTACAACGGGGCGGGCCATGATGTCCGGCTGGAAATCCAGGGCTCCCGCGGCTCGCTGATGGTGGGCCTGGACGACAAGACGGCACTGGCCTCCGCCGAAGCGGGGATCGCTTTCCCCGCGGGGAAGCCACATCTGACGTTTGCCGAGCGGTTCGAGACGGCGTACCGCTCCGAAATGGAGGCGTTCGTCGAACTGATCCTTGGCCGCCGGGAGAATCCATGCACTCCGGAAGACGCCGTCGCGGCCTCCCGGGTTGCCGATGCCGCCCAGGAATCGCTGGCCACTGGTGCCCCGGTCAAGGTGACGGTGAGCGTCGGCAGCTGATTACGGACCGGGGCGTCCGGCTCAGGGCCGGGTGCGGCACGCCTCGACGAAGGCCCGGAACGGCGCGAGCCGCTCCCCGGCCGGGAGCTCCAGGGCCTCGGGGTGCCACTGGACCGAGGCCACCCAGCGCTCCGGATCCTCCAGCGCCTCGACGGTCCCGTCCTCGGCCACGGCCGTCACCTGCAACCCTCCGGCCACCCGGGCCACGGCCTGATGGTGGCCGGAGGCGATCTTCACGTTCACGGCACCGGAACCGCCGCCGTAGAGTGCGGCCACCCTGGAGCCGGCCCGCACCGCCGCCTCATGCCAGGCCCACGGGCCGGCCCCGTGCACCGGCGCGGGCTCGCGGTGCGCCACCGTCCCCGGCGCCATGTCCTGTATGAGCGTCCCGCCGTAAAGCACATTGAGCAGCTGATGCCCGCGGCAGATGCCGAACACAGGCAGCCCGGCGTCGATCGCAAGACGCGCCACGACGAGATCCAGCGCGTCCTGGGCAGGGCTGACGTCGTAGCAGACGTCACCGCGCAGCTCGCCGTAGAGGGCGGGGTCGAGGTCGCCGCCGCCGGGAAGGACGACGCCGTCAAGGCAGGCCATCGCAGCGGCGAGGCCGCCGTCGTCTGGCCCCGAAGCGTCGAGCAGCACCGGTTCGCCGCCACCCTCGCGCAGCAGCCCCACGATGTACTCGAACAATGCGTTGGCTTCCGCCACGCGCGGGTCGGGATCGGAGGAACTGCTGAGGCGGACGGGAACGCCGATGCGCGGCCGGCCGCGAAGGGGGTTGCGGGAAGTCTGCATGCCCCATTCTGCAACACGATCGCGGACTAGGATTACTAGATGAATCCCCGCTATCTCGTGTCCCGCAGCCGGTACATCGCAGCCGCCCCCGAAGCCATCTTCGAGGTGCTCGCCACGCCTGCCCTGCACAGCGTGATCGACGGCTCGGACACGGTCAAAGGCGCCCAGCCGCGCGGGCCAGGACGGCTGTACCTCGGCGCCAGGTTCGGCATGCAAATGCGCATGCGGGTGAACTACAAGATCCTGAACAGGGTCTGCGAGTTCGAGGAAGGCCACCGGATCGCGTGGCGGCACTTCTACGGCCACGTGTGGCGCTACCTGCTGGATCCGGCCACAGGCCCGGACGGTACCCCCGGCACGCTGGTGACCGAGCAATGGGACGCGCGGCGGGTCCGTGGAAAGAGCTTTCTCCGGCTGGCCGGCTACCTGCGCCGCCATCCGGTCAATTTGGAACAGACGCTTGCCAAGCTCGACGCCTACATGGCTGCGCACCCGGACATGGGTAATGTGGATGGCAGCACGAAACGAGACTGAAGGTGGGAACTGGGATGGGCCGCAGGACACTGGTCGACGATCTCGTCGACGGCCTGCTGACCGAAATCCTTGACGGAAAGCTCCTGCCCCACAACCCGATTCCGCCCGAGGCCGACATCGCCAAGGCCTACGGCGTTAGCCGGCTCACCGTGCGTGAGGCCCTCAAAGCCCTCCGGGCGCAAAACATCCTCTATGTGAAGGCCGGCCGGGGAACCTTCGTCAATCCCACGGACAACTGGACCGGCCTGGACGCGATCTTCAAGGCAGCCTCCCATGGCAATGCGGCCGACCAGGTCTCGGTGGGACTGATTGAGATGCGCCGCATGGTGGAGACCGGGGCCGCGGCGCTCGCCGCCAAACGCTATACCCCGGAGCAGGCCGAGCGCATGCGCGAGTGCATCGCGGACATGAAGCGCTTCCACGACTCCGGCGACCTGGACCGCTTCGTAGAGGCGGACATTGGTTTCCACGACGCCGTCCTGAAGGCGTCCGGCAACCCCTTTGTCCGGGCCCTGTTCGCCCAGCTGGGCCAGCTGCTGTACGTGACCCGGCGCGAAACGTCGGCCGTCGAGGTGATCCAGCAGCACGCCATCGATTACCACCAGCGGGTCCTGGACAGCATTCTCAGCGGCGACGCCGAGCGCTCGCGGCAGGCGATGGATGAGCACATGGACCAGACCAATGCGGACTACGAGCGCTACGTCCGGGGCGCCAAGTCCTGAAGTCCGCCTCCGGACTCTTGACGTAATCCGAATCACATTCTAAGATTTTGGCTAGTTCCTGAATCAGATGTCTGACATCTGACTCAACAAGTATCCTGCAGCACACGCTTCCAGGCGGGCAGGATGACCACCCCAATCCACCGCTTTCCTCACCCGGCACAGCCGCAGGGCAGGAAAACACTTAAGAAGGTCGATGATGACTTCATTAACTCCCAAGTCCTTCGGACTCGGCGAACTGGGCGACCGCACGCTCCGCAAGGTCCGCCGCCGCGTCATGCCCCTGATTGTCCTGCTCTACTTCGTTGCCTACCTGGACCGCAACAACGTCGGATTCGCCAAACTCACCATGAGCGAGGACATCGGCCTGAACTCCGCCGCCTACGGTCTGGGCGCCGGCATCTTCTTCCTTGGCTACGCCCTCCTGGAGGTTCCCAGCAACGCCGGCATGTACCGGTTCGGAGCCCGGAAATGGCTGGCCCGCATCCTGATCACGTGGGGCATCTTCGCCACCGCCATGTGCCTGGTGAACGGTGAAACCACGTATTACATCGTCCGGTTCCTGCTCGGTGCCGCCGAGGCCGGGTTCTTCCCGGCGATCCTGTTCTACCTGACGCTGTGGTTCCCTGCCGCGCAGCGCGTCACCGTGCTGGGCATCTTCATCCTTGCCCAGCCCGTATCCAACGCGCTCGGCGCCCCGGTGTCCGGGCTCCTGCTGCAGATGGACGGCGTCATGGGCCTCCAGGGCTGGCAGTGGCTCTACATCATCGAAGGCATCCCGGCGATCGCCCTCGGCCTGCTGACACCCATCCTCATGACGGACCGTCCGCGGGACGCCAAATGGCTCGAAGCCGACGAGCGCAACTGGCTCACCGCCACCATGGACGCCGAACTGGCCGCCAAGTCCCAGTCGGGCAAGCACAACTTCATGGCCGGGCTCAAGGACAAGCGCACCCTGGTCTACTCCGCCCTGTACTTCGGCCTGGTGTGCGGGATTTACGGCCTGGGCCTGTGGATGCCCACCATCGTCGCGGCCCTGGGCAAGTTCTCCACGGCAGAGGTCGGCTTCATCGTCTTCATCCCCTATGCCGTGGCCGCAGTATTCGTCTACTTCTGGAGCAAGCGCGCGGACCGGACCGGCAAGCGTGCCTGGCACGCCTCGGTCAGCATGGTGCTTGCGGGCGTCGGACTCGTGGCCGCCGGCTACCTGCTCCCGGTCAACCCGTTCCTCGCGATGGTCGGTCTGACGCTCTCCGCCATGGGGATCTACGGGGCGATCGCCCCCTTCCTCTCGATGCCCTCCGCGGCACTGACCGGTGCGGCTGCCGCTTCCGGGCTGGCCCTGGTGAACTCCCTCGGAAACCTCGGCGGCTTCATCTCCCCGTACGCGGTCGGCCTCCTCAAGGACGCCACCGGAAGCAACCAGAGCGGGCTCCTGTTCCTGTCCCTGTGCCTGTGCATCACGGCCGTGGCCACCTACCTGTACGCCCGCCGTCGCCCCGAAGGCGACGCCAGCCTTGACCCCGCGGTCGCAGCGGCTGCCGCCGTCGACCCGGCCAAAGTATCCTGATCCGAAACCCCCGAAGGAATCTTCGTCATGACATCAAATACCCCGTTCCCCACTGAACGCACCGTGGTCCTGACCGGAGCCGCGTCAGCCCGCGGCATCGGCCGTGCCGCCGCCGACCGCCTGGCCAGCGAGGGCTGGTCCATCGCAATCCTGGACATCAATGCCGAGGACGCCAGCGCCGCTGCCGCCGAAATCGGTTCCAACCGTGCGGTCAAGGCCATCGGCGTCGGTGCGGACGTCTCCGACGCCGCGTCGGTTGACCGGGCCATCACCGAGATCGAGGGCTCGCTGCCCCCGATCGTCGCGCTGGCCAACCTGGCCGGCATCAGTTCCCCGACGCCGTTCATGGACACCACGGTCGAGGAATGGGACAAGGTCTTCGCCATCAACATGCGCGGATCCTTCATCGTTTCCCAGCGCGTGCTCAAAGGCATGATCGAGCGCAAGCTCGGCCGGATCGTGAGCATCTCCTCGATTTCGGCACAGCGGGGCGGCGGCACCTACTCAAAGGTCGCCTACAGCGCCTCCAAGGCCGGAATCATCGGATTCACCCGCGCCCTGGCCCGCGAGGTGGGCGAGTTCGGGGTCACGGTCAACGCCATCGCCCCAGGCCCCATCGACACCGACATTATGGGCGGCACCCTGAGCGAGGAACGCAAGGCGCAGATGTCGGAGGGCATCATGATGGGTCGGGTCGGCAGCCGCGAGGAAGTGGCGGCCCTGATCGCCTTCCTGCTCGGCCCGGACGCCGGTTACATCACCGCGGCCACCTATGACATCAACGGCGGCCTCCAGGTCTCCTAACCCGCACGCGCCCCCGTTGCGCTATCACTTTTAGGCCTTAAGATCCCGGAATGGCCACCAAGAGTGATAGCGCAACGGGGGAGCTTGGCCACGGTCTAGGCTGGCTCCATGAACGCCGCCCGCAGCCTTCACCCCAGCCCCCGCACGTTGGAGGTCGAGAGCCTTGCCGGTTTCGACCGGCTGGTTGCGGCGGGGGCGCGCAGCATGCACGGCTGGCATGTCCAGTCGCTGGACCTGCGGGGCCGCCGGGCCCAGCTGGAGGCGCTTGAGGCCCAGGGCGCTGTCT
The DNA here is from genome assembly GCF_056398725.1 of Arthrobacter sp. 01T425. Classification (NCBI taxonomy): domain Bacteria; kingdom Bacillati; phylum Actinomycetota; class Actinomycetes; order Micrococcales; family Micrococcaceae; genus Arthrobacter; species Arthrobacter sp. 01T425. The sequence goes on from NZ_JBFTPY010000010.1 coordinate 84,360, forward strand.
TCCTGGGCTGCAGGTTCGACGACGGTGTGGAGGACTTGCTGCGCGGCCGGGGCGCCCTCATCTTTCCCCGGCTCACGGCCGTGCCGTTCAACCCCTACCGCGGGCAGCTGTACACGCCGCAGGAACTCTATTCCGGGATCGCCACCTCACCCTACGAGGACACGCTCGACGCGCGGGTGTACCAGTGGAGCATCCGGCCGGGCCAGCGACGCCGGCTGGATGCGACACTGGCCGCCGCCCTGCATGACCACTCGATCGGCGTGGCCCTCGACGAACTGGCCGGCACCTATCTCCGCGCCGGCCGCACGATGGTGGGGGTCATGGGCGGACACATTGCCCGCCGCGGCACCGCCGTCTTTGAGGGAGCCGCGCTGCTGGGCCGGCTGCTGGCCCGCAGCGGCCGGGTGGTAGCCACGGGCGGCGGCCCCGGGGCCATGGAGGCCGCGAATTTTGGCGCCTTCCTCAGCGAGGCCCCCGAACCGGACTTCCGGCGGGCCCTGGCCGACCTCTCGGCGGTGCCGTCCTTCCGCCCCTCGGTGGCCGCCTGGGCGCGGACGGCCGCGGCGGTCGCCCAACGCCACCCGGAGGGTGTGCCGTCGCTGGGGATTCCCACATGGTTTTACGGCCATGAACCACCGAACTTCTTCGCCACGCATGTGGCCAAATACTTCGCGAATGCCATCCGGGAAGCCATCCTGCTTGAACTGTGCAACGGCGGCATCGTCTTTTTGCCGGGTTCGGGCGGCACAGTCCAGGAGATCTTCCAGGACGCCTGCGAGAACTACTACGCCGCTCCGGAAACCGTCACTCCCATGGTCCTGGTGGGGCACGAACACTGGCTGCGGCGATTCCCGGCCTGGCCCCTCTTACAGAGCCTGGCGTCAGGGCGCCGGATGGAGGGAAGGATCTTCCTGGTCGATACGGTCGAAGAAGCCCTTGAGGCGCTGGAGCGCTAGGGGGTCAGAGATCCTTGCGGCACTGGGCGTGGCCAAGCTCGTAGAGTCCGTTCAGGTCGCCGGCGGCAAGCCCGTCCGGGGCTCCGATCTCGGGGTACATCAGCTGGGCCGGGTCATCGACATGCTCCAGGCCCATCACATGGCCGAGCTCGTGCAGGATCACGGCCGTGGCATAGGCCGCTCCCTCGGAGCGGTCCAGGTCTTCCGCGATTTGCGGGGCATCCAGCTCCAGGCTGCCGGTGACGAAGCTCTTGGGGCCGTCGCCGAAACTGAAGTGTGTGCTTCCGCCTGTGCCGATCACCGGGCCTTTGAGCTGCGGTGCCTGCTCCGGGGTGGTCCAGGCGATCAGCAGCGGCGCCCACCGGTCCCCGTAGAGATCCTTTTGGTAGGGCGCACGTGTGGACGAGGGGGCCTCGGACGTGGGGCCGTCATTGATGAAGGTGATTCCGGTGGCCTCGGAGATCGTCCGGATCGAGTCGTCCACGAGCCGCTCGGCACCCGGCGGGGCCAGGGCGGCATTGATGACGTAGTGCAGCGGGCGGCACGGCGAGTAACCCACCGGAGTGCCGTCGTCATTCGTTGCGAGGAACTTGTACGAGGTGCTGGCGGCCTCCGGTTTCCGGGCCGCGCCGAGGGGGTGGTCCTGCTCCTCGAGCCCGGGCGGGGGAGTGTCCGTCCGGTCTTCGCCGGCCGGCACGGCAGGCTGGCCGGATTTCTGGCCAGCCTGGGGCTGTGCCTGCAGGTCACTGCCTGCTTTGTTTTCTGCACTGTGCCCTGCGTTGTTCCCCGTTCCTCGGGAGACCTCGAAGAGGCCCGTGAACCTCGGATCGCCGTAGACGAGTCCGGCGGTGAGGAAGGCGCCGGCGGCGATCACCGCAGCGGCGGCGAGGTTCCTGATGATCCGCAGAGCGGTGGCTGGCCGGCTGTGCCGAGGTCCGCGGTCCCGAAATTCAGGGCCGTCCACTAGCCAACCACGGCGCCGAAGGCCATGCCCAGCAGGTACGTCACGCCCGCGGCACCCATGCCGATGGCCAGCTGGCGCAGGCCGCGGGTGGCGGGCGAGGTACCGGAGAGCAGGCCCACGACGCCGCCGGTAAGCAGGAGCGCCAAGCCGACGAGGGACGCGGAAACCACCAGTGCGGCGAGTCCTGTCATGCCCAGCAGGAAGGGAATGATGGGCACGATCGCGCCCGAGGCGAAGAAGCAGAAGCTCGACGCCGCCGCGCCCCAGGCGGTGCCGACCGCCTCGTGCTGGTCCTCGCTTTCGGGCAGTTCCGGACGCAGGGACAGGCTGGGATCGCAGTCGCAGTCCAACAGGCCCATCCGCTCCGCGACGCGGTGCTCGGCGGCCTCCCGGGACATGCCGCGGGCCAGGTAGACGAGGAGGAGTTCGTTGTGCTCGATATCGAGCAGCGGCGCCGCCGCCAACGTGATCTGGGTGGGTCGGGTCGCGGCGAGGAGCTCCCGCTGCGACCGCACGGAAATGAACTCGCCGGCCCCCATGGACAGTGCGCCGGCCAGCAGCCCGGCGACGCCGCTGAGGAGTACCACCTGGCTGCCCACGCCCGAGGCCGCCATGCCCATGACGAGGGACAGGTTGCTGACCAGCCCGTCGTTGGCGCCGAAGACGGCGGCGCGGAACGTTCCGGCCAGCCGGTTGCGGCCCCGGGTTGCCAGCCCGCGGACCACTTCTTCGTGGATCTGCTCGTCGGCGACCATGGCCGGGGTGGCGAACGATTCGGTGGCGTACGGGGATCGGCTCTCCGCCCGCTGGGCCAGGGCCAGGACGAAGACCGAGCCGAAGTGCCGGGCCAGGAAGCCCAGGAACCGGCTCCGGAGTGAGGCGTGCCGGTCCTTGCCGGCGTGATCGCCCAGCAACTGGAGCCAGTGCGCTTCATGGCGTCCCTCGGCCTCGGCCAGCGCCAGCAGGATGGCGCGTTCCTCCCCGGCGCGGTTCTGCGCCAGGTCCCGGTAGACGGCCGCCTCGGCACGTTCATCGGCGAGATACTGTCGCCAGCGCTTGATGTCCGCTGCGCTGGGCGCTGCGCTCGCGTCTGTTGCGGGCGACGGGCTCGGTGGGCTGACGGGAGCGGCAGTGGAGGGAGCCGCCGCGGGGGCAACAGAGGCGTGCGGCGAGGCGGGGCGCGGGTCCGTGTCGCGGACCGAAGAGGGCTGTGTCGGGTGGTGCTGCGAAGAATCGTTGCGGTCCGATTCGGTGTGCTGAGACACGAAAAACTCCTGGGTTTGGTCGGGCATGGTCCGGCCCCATTGCGACTCCAGAGTACCCCGTATTTCCGTGCTTTTCCGGCTGGCCATCCTCAGTGGAAAGTTTAGGGAGGCCGTAACTGCCCTGCCCCGGCGGGACCGTCCGCAGCCGCTTTCCGGCAGCAATTGTGAGCCCTTGACCGCCCGGGTCCGCGGTGTTCGAATGAAACCCAGGGCGGGCTCCCCGGGGCCTTGCCGCCACCGAAGCCGCATGGAGGTTGCATCATGGATAGCACCGCATCACATCCCATCCAGCCGGCCCGGGAGTCACTCGAGTCCGATCCCGCCTACGACTACGCCGAGGACGCGCCCGTCAGTGATGCCGCGGAGACCGAGGACGAGGAGCTTCTCGAAGAGGCCGACCGGCTCGTTCCCCTGGACGCGGAAGACTTCCTGGGCGACGAGAAGCCGGTGGTGCCCGTGGAAGGTGAAGAATTCCTTGCGCCGGAGGAAAATGAGTGATCCTCGCGCGGCCCGTTAAGTTGCCTAAAGGCCGACGGCGGCGCCCCCGAAAGGGGAGCGCCGCCGTCGACCTTTAACTTGCGGTCAAGACCCAGCCGGGCCTGGGCCCTAGTGCGTGAGGGCCGGGGCCTTTTCTTCCTCGGCCGCGCTGCCGGCGACACGCCGGCGCCAGTTCTGCATGACCGCGGGATCCGTCGGCTTGGTCAGCAGCGACACCGCGATGTAGACGACCGCGGAAGCCGCCAGGCCGTAGTAGATCGGCTCGTTGGCGTAGATGCCGTCCAGCGGAACCTCGGCGTTGATTTCCAGGATGATCATGGTGCCGAGCGTGATGACCGAGCCCACCGCCATGGACGCCGCGGCGGCGACGCCGGTGCCGCGCTTCCAGACCAGGCCGCCAAGGATGGCCACGAGCAGGCCGCCAACCAGGATGTCGTACGCAATGGTCAGGGCCGCGACAACGTCCTTGGTGACGATGGCGATCACGATTGCCACGATGCCCAGGCCCAGGACCCACATGCGGTTGGCCTTGACGTCGTGTTCCGGGTTGTCTGTGTCATCGGTGTTGACCGTCTTGCCGAACCAGCCGGCAACGAACGGCAGCACATCGGCGCGGGCCACGGTGGCGGCCGCGATCAGGGCGCCGGAGGCGGTGGACATCATGGCGGCGACGGCGGCGGCCAGCACGAGGCCGCCGATGCCGATGGGCAGCAGGTGGGTGGCGACCTCTGCGTAGACGACGTCCTTGCCCAGGGCCTTGACGTCGATCTGCGGCAGGGCCACCCGGGCGCCGAGGCCGATCAGGGCGCCGGCTGCGCCGTAGAGGATGCAGTAGATGCCGGCCGTGGCGCCGCCCCAGCGGGCAACTTCAGGCGTCTTGGCGGTGAACACGCGCTGCCAGATGTCCTGGCCGATCAGCAGGCCGAGGGTGTAGACCACAAAGTACGTGATGATCGTCTGGGCGCCGATGCCGTCGATCTGGAAGAAGGTGGCGTCCACCCGGCTGCGGATCCCGTCGAGGCCGCCGGCGGCGTTGAGCGTGAACGGCAGCATCAGGAAGAAAATGCCGACCGTCTTGATGACGAACTGGACCTGGTCGGCCAGCGTGATGGACCACATGCCGCCGATGGTCGAGTACACCAGCACGATTGCCCCGCCGACGGCGATCGCGAGGGCGCGGTCCCAGCCGAAGAGCACCACGAAGATGGTGGCGTAGGCGCCCGTGGAGGTGGCGCAGAGCATCAGCGTGTAGGCAAGCATGACGATGCCCGAGGTCTGCGTGGCGTTGCTGCCGTAGCGCAGGGTCAGCATCTGGGAGACGGTATAGATCTTCAGCTTCTGGATGGTGCTGGCGAAGAGCAGGCTCAGCAGCAGGACGCCGGCGCCGATTGCGACGACGAGCCACATGCCGGAGATGCCGAACTTGTAGCCCAGGCCCACGCCGCCGACGGTCGAGGCGCCGCCCAGGACGACGGCGGCCATGGTGCCGGTGTAGAGGAACGGACCGAGGCGGCGGCCGGCCACGAGGAAGTCGCTATTGTTCTTGGTGCGGGACTTGCCCCACCATCCGAACGCCAGCATGGCGGCCAGGTACACCACCACGATTGCGATGTTGACGAAAGTTGCGTCCATATAAAGGCTCCTTGGAGCTGGTTGACAGCGGATGCGGGCCTGCCGGGCCTCAACAGGGTGGTCGGCAAGGCTGCCGCTGCATGACGTGGGTAGAGGAGGATTTCCGTCGGAACCTCCGGTTTTGCCTTATAGGCAACACATGTTGCCCAGAAGAGTATGCTGTGACTCCGGTAACAGTCAAGACGCCGGGCGTGGTGCCGCCGCCTCCGCGTCACGAAGGCCCGCTCCCGCTAGGATTGCTCCAATGATGGGGCCAAGCGGCCGGCCGTGAAAGGTTCCTAAATGAAGGCACTACCAGTTGAACCGAGCAATGTTCCCGTTGCCATCGGTTCGCGGATCCGCGCCGCCAGGCAGTCCCAGCGGCTCACCATTGAACAGGTCGCAGACGCCACCGGGCTCACCAAGGGATTCCTGAGCCGGGTCGAGCGGGACCTGACCTCGCCCTCGGTTGCCTCCCTGGTAACGCTGTGCCAGGTTTTGTCGATCTCTATCGGCGACCTCTTCGCCGCCCCCGAAACGCACCTCACGAAGCAGAATGAGGGCCCTCGAATCTCCCTCGGCGGCGAGGGGATCGTCGAGCGGCTGCTGACCGCGCGCTCCGAGCGCCGCGTCCAGATCATCCAGGCCGTGATCGAGCCGCGCGGGCGCGGCGAGTCCGAACTCTATGCCGTGGACTGCGACGTCGACGTCCTGCATGTGGTCAAGGGCAGCATCCGCCTGATCCTCACGAATGAGGAATTCGAGCTCAGCACCGGAGACACCGTAACGTTCCCCGGCCGGGAACCCCACACCTGGGTCAATCCCACGGACGACGCCGTCGAGGTGCTGTGGGTGCTCGTACCCGCCGCCAGCCGCTGAGGGCATGAAAGCATCCGTAACCACCGCAAAAGTATCCGCACGGCGCACGCCGGAGATACACAGGACGAGCGGAAGCCGCTCGCGTCATCAACTGGGGGATCCATGAACCGCAACAACGTCTTTCTGTCCCTGGCCCTGGCCGCCGCGCTCGCGGCCGCCCTTGGCCTGAGCTCGTGCGCCGCCGCGGGCCAGCGGGCCGGCGAAGCGGCAAGCGGCCCCGCCAGTGAAACCGCGGCCCCGGCGCAGCAGGAATCCGGCGCGCCCGCCACGACCGCCTCCTCCGCCGCTTCGGCCCTGCCCTCGCCCGCCCCGAGCGCCTCCGCTACCCCCGTCCCGGCCGCGCCCACAGCCACGGCCAGCGCGGTGGCCGGCGTGAAAACCTTCACCTTCCCGGACGGGCACCTCTCCTTCTCCTACCCGAGCGGCTGGTCCGTCCGGTTGGTTGGCTCGCCCGGGAACGCGGCCAAGCTGCGGGGCCTGCAGGCGGTCATCGCCGACGCCACCGGCAACGAACTGGCTTCCATCACCAGCAGCACCAGCGCCAGCAACGCCTCCGGCCCGGTGGCCCGCACCGTGCTGGACACCGCCCCGGTGCCGGGGCTGAAAGATGTGGACGGCGAACAGCTGGCCTTCGGCTTCGCGTTCGATTCCCTCGCCGACCAGTCCGATTTCCACATGAGCGTCCGCAAGCAACGCGACTTCGCGCCCGCGGTCTCTGACTCCGGCTCCGGCTCCGCCTACGTCAGCTTCGCCAACGGCGGGGCGGAAGCCAAGGTGCTCTTCGGCAGCCCGGCATTTGCCTCCGTCGACGCCGCCAAAGCCTGGATGACCACGGAGCAGTACAGCCAGCTCAAGCGCCTGCTGCTCACCCTCAAGTACAGCTGACCTCCCTTTCCTTGGTGAGAACGGCCGCGGTGAGATGTACGTCACATCCCGGCAATCTGCCGGAAACGGCAATTTAATGCCCGGAGCTGGCACGTAACGTGCCCGCAAGAATGGGAAAGCCTTCCCGAAACACGCCGTGAGTAGCGTCAACGGCGGGGGGACGCTCGTCAGTCCCAAACGTCACATGGTCTCGCCGCATCGGCGCCCTCGGAGCGCCGGCACTCGAGGAAGGCTCCCGCTATGAAGTTCTCTGTGCTTGCAGTAGGAATGGCAACAGATCCGCAGGTCCTTGACCCCGGATCGACCGCGTGGATGCTCACGGCGTCCGCTCTGGTCCTCCTGATGACCCCCGGGCTTGCGTTCTTCTACGGCGGGCTCGTCAGAATGAAGTCCGTCCTCAACATCATGATGATGAGCTTCGGCGCCATGGGCGTGGTGGCCGTCGTCTGGGCCCTATGGGGCTATGGCCTGGCCTTCGGCCCGGATGCGCTGGGCGGCTTCGTCGGGGATCCCTTCACCAACTTCGGCCTGAGCGGGCTGACCACCAGCATCGGCTCCAAGGCGGCAGGCCTGCCGGACATGATCTTCGTCGGCTTCCAGGCCACGTTCGCCATCATCACCGTCGCACTGATCAGCGGCGCGGTGGCCGAGCGCGTCAGGTTCGGCCCCTGGCTCCTCTTTGCCGCCCTTTGGGTCACGCTCGTTTACGCGCCGATCGCGCACTGGGTCTGGGGCGGCGGCATTTTCGGACCTACCGGCATCATCGGCAGCAAGATCTCGGCTCTCGACTTCGCCGGCGGCACGGTGGTCCACATGAACGCCGGCATTGCCGGACTGATGCTTGCCGTGGTTCTGGGCAAACGGCTCGGCTTCATGAAAGACCCCAACATCCGCCCGCACAACCTGCCGTTCGTGATGCTCGGCGCAGGGCTGCTCTGGTTCGGCTGGTTCGGCTTCAACGCCGGCTCGGAACTCGCCGCCGACGCCACGGCCGCCCTGGCCTGGACCAACACGCTGCTCGCCACCAGCGCCGCCCTGCTGGGCTGGCTGCTCGTGGAGCGGCTGCGCGACGGGCATGCCACCTCGCTCGGCGCCGCCTCGGGAGCCGTCGCGGGACTCGTGGCAGTCACCCCGGCCTGCGGATTCATCGACCCCATCGGCGCCATCCTGATCGGCGCGATCGCCGGGGCTGTCTGCGCGCTCGCCGTCGGGCTGAAGTTCAAGATCGGACTCGACGACTCCCTGGACGTCGTGGCCGTGCATTTCGTCGGCGGCCTGTGGGGGACCCTGGCCCTCGGATTTTTCGCGCTTCCGTCCACCAAGACGGCGGGCGGCCTGTTCTACGGCGGCGGCCTGGCGCAGTTCTGGCCACAGATTCTCACCGCCCTGATCGTCACGGCATGGAGCGCCGCCATGACCACACTGATTGGCTTTGCGATCCACAAGAGCATCGGCATGCGCGTTTCCGAAGCCGACGAGCTCTCCGGCATTGACGTGACGGAGCACGCCGAAACGGCGTATGAGCTCCTCATGGTCGGCGGCAGCTTCCACCCCGGTGACCCGCATGCCCGGACTGATGCGGCCGAGGCCCACGCGACGGCCCACGCCGGGACCCCGGCCGAAGTCCCGGCCGGGACCAACGCCGAGGCCGAGGGTGAGGCCGTCCGCGGCAGGGTGTCGTCATGAAGCTCGTCACGGCGATTGTGCGGCCGGAGCGGGTCGCGGCCGTTAGCGCGGCCCTGGAGCGGGCCGGGGTCAATGGCCTGACCGTGAGCCAGGCCAGCGGCTACGGCCGGCAGCGGGGCCATACCGAGGTGTACCGGGGCGCTGAATACAGCTCGGACCTGCTGCCCAAGGTGCGGGTCGAAGTCCTGGTCGACGAGGGCGCCCTCGGCGCCGTCATGGCTGCCATTGAAGAGGGAGGGCGCACGGGCCGCTTCGGCGATGGCAAGATCTGGATTATCGAGGTGCGCGACGCCGTCCGCGTCCGCACGGGGGAGCGGGGCGCGTCGGCCATCGCCTGAGGTTGGTAAACAACTGATGCGCAATACGAAACTTCGAGTGTATGATGGCTGTCACAACCGTCGGTCAATCCTCGAAGGAGAGGCTTCTTTTGGAAGAGCTGCGCATCGAGGCCAATGGCAACCTTGGCCCCATCGATTCATCCCGCGTCCCACGCTACGCCGGGGCTGCCACGTATGCCCGCCTGCCGCGCCTGGACCAGGTGGCCAAGGCAGACGTCACGGTGGTCGGCGTGCCGTTCGACACCGGCGTCTCCTACCGCCCCGGCGCCCGCTTCGGGGCCAACCACATCCGCGAGGCCAGCCGCCTGCTCCGGCCGTACAACCCGGCCTGGGACGTCAGCCCCTTCGAGAACATCCAGGTTGCCGACGCCGGCGACATGGCGGTCAACCCCTTCAACATCAACGACGCCATCGAAACCATCCAGCAGAACGCCCTGGACCTGACGGCGTCCGGCAGCAAGCTCGTCACCCTCGGCGGCGACCACACCATCGCCCTGCCGCTGTTGCGCGCCGCCGCCGAGCGCGCCGGCGGCCCCATTGCCATGCTGCACTTCGACGCGCACCTGGACACCTGGGACACCTACTTCGGCGCCGAGTACACCCACGGCACACCCTTCCGCCGCGCCGTCGAGGAAGGCATCCTGGACACCGAGGCCATCAGCCACATCGGCACCCGCGGTCCGCTCTACGGCAAGAAGGACCTCGACGACGACCACCGCTTCGGCTTCGGCATCGTCACCTCCGCCGACGTCTACTACCAAGGCGTCCTGGAGACGGTCGCCAAGGTCCGGGACCGGATCGGCAACCGCCCGCTCTATATCTCCGTGGACATCGACGTACTTGACCCCGCGCACGCCCCGGGCACCGGCACGCCGGAAGCCGGCGGCATCACGAGCCGCGAGCTGCTGGAAATCATCCGCGGGTTCCGCGGCATGAACCTCGTCGGTGCCGACGTCGTCGAGGTCGCCCCGGCCTACGACCACGCCGAGATCACCGGTGTGGCGGCAAGCCACGTCGCCTACGAACTCGTAACACTGATGGCGGACCGCGCCGTCGAAGGGGACCGCTTCGGCGCCCCGAACGGCTACGCTGCCCAGGCCCTCGGCCAGGACTCCCGCCGACCCGCCGGCTTCAGCTCCTCTGTGGCTTCGCCGGTGGCTTCGCGATGACCGGCGTGCGCAACGGCGGGGACCTCGTCGTCGAAACCCTTGAGGCGCTCGGCGCCAAGACGGTCTTCGGCATCCCGGGCCAGCACGCCCTGGGCCTGTTCGACGCGATGGGCCGCGGGAACCTGCACTTCGTCTCCTCCCGAGTCGAGAACAACTCGGCCTTCGCCGCCGACGGCTACTCCCGCGCCACTGGCGAAGTCGGCGTGCTGTTCCTGTCCACCGGCCCGGGCGCGCTGACGTCCCTGGCCGGGCTGCAGGAGGCCTACGCCACCGGCGTTCCCATGGTGGTCGTGGCCAGCCAGATCCCGCTCGAGGGCCTTGGCGCCCGGCGCAAGGGCATGCTGCACCAGCTCGATGACCAGAAGGCCTCGGCCGCGAACGTCACCAAGTCCCAGCGGCTGATCCAGCACGCCTCCGGCATCCCCTCGGCCATCCAGGATGCCTGGACCGAGGCGATCTCCTCGCCGCAGGGCCCCGTGTGGCTCGAAATCCCGCAGAACGTCCTGCTGGACCCCATCATGGTGCCTCCCGTGGAGGACGCCCTCGCCGAAGCGGCCGACAACCCGCCCCGCGTGGAGCTGGTCCGCGAAGCCGTGAAATGGCTCTCGACGGCGGAACGTCCCGCCATCATCGCCGGCGGCGGCACCCGCCGCGGCCATGCCGAAAAGTCGCTGCTCTCGATTGCGGAGAAGCTGCGGGCGCCGGTCATCTGCACCCCGGGCGGCAACGGCGCGTTCCCGTGGAACCATGAGCTCTCCCTGCAGTCCTGGATCGAGGACCAGTACATGACGGAGGTGCTCGAGGACGCCGACGTGCTGATCGTCATCGGCTCCTCCCTGGGCGAGGTCACCTCCAACTACTTCACCTTTGAACCGCGCGGCCGGATCATCCAGATCGACGCCGAGCCCCGCGTCCTGGAGTCCAACCGCCCGGGACTGGGCATCCGGGCGGACGCCGGCCAGGCCCTGGCCGCCCTCGACGCCGCCCTGACTGAACCGCACGGCGAACGTGCCGACTGGCACGGCACGGCTCCCGAGGTACTCGTCAAGGACACCCTGGCCAAGGTCAAGGCCCGGCTCGAGTCCCAGGACCTCGGCAAGGAACTGAAGTTCATGGCCGACATCCGCGAGGCCGTTCCCGCGGCCATGCAGACGTTCTGGGACATGACCATCTCGGCCTACTGGGGCTGGAGCTGCTGGGATGCCCGCGACGGCCAGTTCCACTCCGCGCAGGGCGCCGGCGGGCTGGGCTTCGGCTTCCCCGCGGCGATCGGCGGCGCCGTCGGGCTCGAAACCACCGGCGCATCCGCCGGCGCACCTGCCGGACACGCCAGAGTGCTGGCCGTCTCCGGCGACGGCTCGGCGATGTACTCCATCTCCGAGCTCGCCACCGCCAAGCAGCACAACGTCCCGGTCACCTGGCTCATTGTGGACGACGGCGGCTACGGCATCCTGCGCGAATACATGGTCGGCGCCTTCGGCAAGGCCACGGCCACTGAGCTCGCCCGCCCCGACTTCGTCAAGCTGGCAGAGTCCTTCGGCGTCCCGGCCGTCCGGGTTGCCCCGGAGGACGTCGGGGACGCCCTGAAGGCGGGCTTCGCCGCGGACGGCCCCAACGTCGTCGTCGTCGAAACCCTGCTCCAGATGTTCGGCCCCACCCACCTGGCCACGTAGGCGCACCAACACCACAGCAGCACCGCTGCGCAGCGCGGACCGGCCGGGTCTGCCCCTCACCGCGAGGGGCAGACCGAAGTAACCATTTTCGTATATAGTTGCCTAGGGCAAACAAAAGAGGGGTGTCCATCATGTCAGTTGAATCCAACGCTGCAGCCAGACTCGTTTACCAGATCTTCGATCTGCAGCGCGCGGTCCGTTGCGTTGCCGCCGCCAGCCTGCGCGGGCAGGACACCGGAGTGGCGCTTCAAGGCGTTCTGCGCTTTGTGGGGGAGGGCGAATCCCGGGCCACGCATCTTGCGGAGCGGCTCGGCGTCAGCGCCCCGGTCCTCAGCCGGCACATCGCCGACCTCGAAGAGCACGGCTATGTGGTCCGCCGGCCGGACCCGGAAGACGGCCGCGCGCAGCTGATCGCCCTGTCTGCCGCCGGCACGGAGAAACTGCGTCTCATCGAGGACCAGCGGACGGCCACCATCCAGGACCTGCTGCAGGACTGGAGCCAGGACGACGTCGAACTGACGGCGCGCACCCTCGAAAAACTTGCTGAGTCCCTCAGGACCTCAGCCCGGGCAACGACGGCCGGACCCACGAATACGACCGAAATTGTTGAGGAGTAGATATATGGCTAGCCACGCCGCCGCCACAGGGCCGTCCCCGGCCCCGTCGGACGTTCCGCAGGGGGCATCCCGCGCATCCCAGACCGCCGCAGAACCTGTGGCGATGACCCACCGCCAGATCATGGAGGCCCTCACCGGGCTGCTGGCGGCGTTCTTCACCGCCATCCTGAGCAGCACGATCGTCGCCAACGCGCTGCCCACCATCATGTCCGAACTCAAGGGCACCCAGACGGACTTCGCCTGGGTGATCACCGCCGCGCTCCTGGCCAACGCGGCAACCACCCCGATCTGGGGCAAGCTCGCGGACCTCTTCAACAAGAAGGTCCTCGTCCAGCTGAGCATCGTGATCTTCGTGGCGGGCTCCGTTATGGCCGGCCTGTCCGAGACCATCCCGCTGCTGCTGACCGCCCGTGTCATCCAGGGCATCGCCATGGGCGGCCTCACCGCCCTGGCCCAGGCCATCATCGGCTCCATGATTCCGCCGCGCGACCGCGGAAAGTACTCCGGCTACATGGGCGGCGTCATGGCCGTGGGCACGGCAGGCGGCCCGCTGCTCGGCGGCTTCATTGTCGACAGCCCGCTGGGGTGGCGCTGGACCTTCTTCGTCTGCGTCCCGCTCGCGGTGGTCGCGCTCATCCTGCTGCAGGTCACGCTCAAGATCCAGCACGTCAAGCGCCCCGCCAAGATCGACTGGCTCGGCTCCATCCTGTTGACCTCCGGCGTCAGCCTGCTGCTCATCTGGGTCTCCTTCGCCGGCAATCCCGACTACTACGACTGGTGGTCGTGGCAGACGGTCGCCATGGTGGGCGGCGGCATCGTGCTCCTTGGCCTGCTCGTGCTGGTGGAATCCAAGGTCGCCCAGCCCATCATCCCGCTCAAGATCATCTCTGAGCGGACCACCGCCCTCGCGATCCTCGCCTCGGTGGCCGTCGGAGTGGGCATGTTTGGCTCCTCGACCTTCCTTGGCCAGTACTTCCAGGTGGCACGCGGCGCCACCCCCACCGAGGCCGGCCTGCTTACGCTGCCCATGATCGCGGGCAACCTCATCGGGTCGGTCGCCTCCGGCATGCTCATCAGCCGCACCGGCAAGTGGAAGCGGTACCTCGTGGCCGGCGCCATCTTGCTGATCGGCGGCCTGGGCCTGGCCGGCAGCATGGACCACACCACTGACCTGTGGCTGACCGGTATCTACACCGCCATCCTCGGCGTCGGCCTGGGCCTGCTGATGCAGAACCTCGTCCTCGCCGTCCAGAACACGGTCCAGGCCAAGGATATCGGCACGGCCAGCGCCTCTGTGGCCTTCTTCCGGTCCGTCGGCGGTGCGATCGGCGTCTCGGTCCTCGGCGCCGTGCTGGGCAACCGGGTCAAGGAGCTCGTCGTGGAGGGGCTGGCTTCGGCCGGCATCCAGGTTCCCGCCGGATCCGCGGGGGCCAGCATGGACCTCAAGGACATGCCGGCACCGATCCGCGATATTATGCGTGCCGCCTACGGCGACGCGATCGCCGAGGTCTTCCTGATCTCCGCAGTCGTCGGACTCGTGGCGCTGGTGGCCATCCTGTTCATCAAGGAACGCCCGCTGCGCCGCACCGTCGACGTCCGGCCGGAACCCGCCGAACTCGCAGGGGACGCCCCGGACGCCGGAATGGCCGCGATGGCCGGTGCCACGGCCCCGGCTCTGGGGAACACGGGTTACACAGGGAACGACGCCGGCGAGGCAGCTTCGCCCGCCGGCGGAACCGGCATCGTTGACCTGGACCGGGAATTCATCGAGGTGCTCAGCCGGGAGCGCGCCGAATCCCGCTTCCCCGATGCCGCCCGCCAGCGGACCCGGACCTTGGTTGCCGAGGACCGGCCCGAAGCCGCCGACGTCGTACCTGTGATGCTCCAGACCCAGCGGCTCCTCGCGGAGCAGCAGCTGCTGCTGGCGGACGCCCTGCGCGCCGTGCACGAGCAGGCCGCCGAGCAGCGTGCGATCGCCGCGGAACAGGCCCGGGTTGCCGAGGAGCTCACGGCCCTGCGCCGGCAGCTCGCCAAGCAGCGCAAGATGCAGCGCGCGGCTGCCGACTACATCGCCACCCATGGGCGGCACCGGACCGAGTAGCGCCGGCTCACAGTACCGGACCGCAGAGGCTCCGCGGCCGCCCGAGCGGCGGCTGCGGGGCCTTCGTGCGGCGAGACGGTTGCGGGGGAGACCACAGCAGCCGCTTAAGTACGCCGTTTGGATGATATTGAGCTCCCGATGTTCCTCCCGGGCGAGGGTTTTCGTAGAGTTGGGTGGCTAAGGCTGTCGGTCCCATGGGCTAGTCTCCAATCAGCCTTCCAATAATCTTCACTATTTAGCTCTCCCATACTTTGCTCTCCCCATAATTTGGTCTCCCTATAATTCAGTCTTCGTAAGGACTCGTGGGCATGCTCGTTACCCTCATGCGGCGCTATTCCAAGCCGTATCTGCCATACATCGCGGCTGTGGTCATCTTCCAGCTGGCCTCGACCATCGCGGCTCTGTACCTCCCCAGCCTCAATGCCCAGATCATCGACGAGGGCGTCTCCCGCGGCGACACGGACTACATCTGGCGCACCGGCGGCGTCATGCTCGGCGTCGCGCTGATCCAGGTGGCCACCGCGATCGCCGGCGTCTACTTCGGCTCGAAGGCGGCGATGGCGTTCGGCCGGGACCTGCGCCGCGGCGTGTTCCGCAAGGTGAGCAGCTTCTCGGCGCGGGACGTGAACCTCTTCGGTGCCCCCACCCTGATCACCCGGGGCACCAACGATGTGCAGCAGGTCCAGATGCTCATGCTCATGGCGCTGAACTTCATGGTGGCCACACCTATCATGTGCATCGGCGGGATCTTCATGGCCCTGCGCGAGGACCTCAACCTGTCCTGGCTCGTCTGGGTGTCCGTGCCCCTGCTCGTGGTCGTGGTGGGCTACCTCGTGGTCCGCCTCATGCCGCTCTTCCGTTCCATGCAGGAGAAGATCGACCGGCTCAACGGTGTCCTCCGCGAGCAGATCATCGGCATCCGCGTGGTCCGGGCCTTCGTGCGCGAACCCCACGAGGCCGAGCGCTTCGGCGCGGCCAACCAGGACCTCACCGACGTCTCGCTGAAGATCGGTTCCCTGTTTGTGCTGATGTTCCCCGCCATCGGCATGATCCTGCACATCTCCACGGCCGCCGTGCTCTGGTTTGGTGGCCAGCGCGTCGATGCCGGCGAGATGCAGGTCGGCTCCCTGACAGCCTTCCTCCAGTACCTCCTGCAGATCCTCATGGCCGTCATGATGGGCACCTTCATGGCCATGATGATTCCCCGCGCCTCGGTCTGCGCCGACCGGATCGGTGAAGTGCTCGACGTCGAACCCTCCATCCACGAATCGCTCACCCCGGTGGCGCCTGCGTCAAAGGCCGGCCGCGTCGAATTCCGCAACGTGACCTTCGCCTACCCCGGCGCCGAGGCTCCCGTGCTCAGCAACATCAGCTTTACGGCCGAGCCCGGACAGACCGTGGCGATCATCGGCTCCACCGGCGCCGGCAAGTCCAGCCTGCTGGCCCTGCTCCCGCGGCTCTACGACGCCGAGTCGGGCGAGGTCCTGCTCGACGGCGTCCCCGTCACCCAGCTGGACCGCGCCGAGATCACGCAGCGCGTGGCCATGGTGCCGCAACGGCCCTACCTGTTCTCCGGAACCATTGAGCACAACCTGCGCTTCGGCAAGCCCGAGGCCACGGACTCTGACCTGTGGGAAGCACTGACGGTCGCCCAGGCCGCGGAGTTCGTGCGCGAAAAGAAGGGTGGCCTCGCAGCGCGGATCGCCCAGGGCGGCACCAACGTCTCCGGCGGCCAGCGGCAGCGGCTGTGCATCGCCCGCGCGCTCGTCACCGAACCCAAGGTCTTCCTGTTCGACGACTCGTTCTCGGCCCTTGACGTCGCCACCGACGCCAGGCTCCGCCGGGCGCTCAAGGCCAAGACGGCCGATGCCACGGTGATCATCGTCGGCCAGCGGGTGTCCACCATCGCCGATGCGGACCAGATCCTCGTGCTGGACAACGGCAGGATCGTGGATCGCGGAACACATGAGGAACTGTTGGAAAGCTCCGGCACCTACCAGGAAATCGTCGAATCCCAGCTGAGCGCGGAGGCAGTGGCATGAGCACCAACGAGAAAGTCTCCACCACGCCGGCCACCGCAGCCGGCCAGGCCGCTGCCGATACGGACGCCACCGACCTGATCGAAGATGACTTCATCGAGGAGGAGTACACGCCCGGCGAGGCCGACGGCGGCATGTTCGGCGCCGTGCCGGCCAAGAAGGCCCAGCACTTCTGGCCCTCGGCCAAACGGCTCATGGGACTGCTGAAACCCGAGCGCGCCGGCATCACCGCCGTGCTCGCCATGGTGACGGTCGCCGTCGTCCTCAACGTCATTGCCCCGAGGATCCTGGGCCAGGCGATGGACGTGATCTTCGCCGGAGTGGTCGGCAAGCAGCTCCCGGCCGGGGCCACCAAAGAACAGTTCATCGAAGGACTGCGCTCCCAGGGCCAGGACAACTTCGCCGACATGCTGGCCAAGATGGACGTCGTGCCGGGCGCCGGCATCGATTTCCAGAAGCTCGCGTTCCTCATCAGCGTGGTGCTGGTGATGTATTTCGTCGCCAACATCTTTCTGTGGCTCCAGGGCTATGTCCTCAAC
This sequence comes from Arthrobacter sp. 01T425, assembly GCF_056398725.1. Taxonomy (NCBI): domain Bacteria; kingdom Bacillati; phylum Actinomycetota; class Actinomycetes; order Micrococcales; family Micrococcaceae; genus Arthrobacter; species Arthrobacter sp. 01T425. The sequence continues at coordinate 101,580 of NZ_JBFTPY010000010.1, forward strand.
GTGCTGGTCATGCGCGTGGTGCGCACGCTGCGCGATGACACCGAGAAGAAACTCAACAAGCTGCCGCTGAACTACTTCGATACCCGCCAGCGCGGCGACATCCTTTCCCGTGTCACGAACGACGTCGACAACATCCAGCAGGCGCTCCAGCAGGCCTTCGCCCAGCTCGTGAACTCGGCCCTGACGGTCATCGGGATCGTGATCATGATGTTCATCGTGTCCTGGCAGCTGGCCCTGATCGCCCTCGTCGCCCTGCCGCTCTCCGGCGTGGCCGCCGGCATCATCGGCGCCCGCAGCCAGAAACTCTTCGCCGCCCAGTGGAAGAACACCGGTGAGCTCAACGGCCAGATCGAGGAATCGTTCTCCGGCCACGACCTCGTCCGCGTGTTCGGCCGCGACGCCGACATGCTGGCCCGCTTCGACGAGCGCAACGAGGAACTCTACAAGGCCAGCTTCGGAGCCCAGTTCGTCTCCGGCACGATAATGCCGGTCATGCAGTTTGTCTCCTACCTCAGCTATGTCGGGATCGCCGTCGTCGGCGGGCTGCGCGTGGCCTCGGGCAGCATGAGCCTGGGCGACGCCACGGCGTTCATCCAGTACTCGCGCGAATTCACCCAGCCGCTGGGCCAGATGGCCGGCATGGCCAACATGCTGCAGTCCGGTGTCGCCTCCGCCGAGCGGGTTTTTGAATTCCTCGACGCCGACGAACAAGACGCCGAGACCGCCACCGAGCACCTCCCGGCGAAGACCGACGGGCACGTCGAGTTCAAGCACGTGACCTTCAGCTACACGCCGGACAAGCCGCTGATCGAGGACCTGTCCTTCACTGCCGAGCCCGGCCACACGGTGGCGATCGTGGGACCGACCGGGGCGGGCAAGACCACCCTCGTCAACCTCGTGATGCGCTTCTACGAGCTCAACTCCGGCAGCATCACCCTGGACGGTGTGGACATCACCCGGCTGAGCCGTTCGGAGCTGCGCGCCAAGGTCGGTATGGTGCTGCAGGACGCCTGGCTGTTCGGCGGAACCATCTACGAGAACATCCGCTACGGCAAGCTGGACGCCACCGAAGAACAGATCATGGCGGCGGCCAAGGCCACGTTCGTGGACCGCTTCGTCCGGGCGTTGCCGGACGGCTACAACACGGTGATCGACGAAGAGGGCAACAACGTCAGTGCCGGCGAAAAGCAGCTGATCACCATCGCCCGGGCCTTTGTGGCGAACCCGTCGCTGCTGATCCTGGACGAGGCCACGAGTTCCGTGGATACCCGCACCGAAGCCCTGGTCCAGAAGGCCATGGCGGCGCTGCGGACGGAGCGCACCAGTTTCGTCATCGCCCACCGCCTTTCCACCATCCGGGACGCGGACACCATCCTTGTCATGGAGGACGGGCAGATCGTCGAGCAGGGCCGGCACGCCGAACTGCTGGCCCTGCAGGGCGCGTACTACCGGCTGTACATGTCCCAGTTCGCCGGTGAGGACGCAGACTCTGCCGTGGCGGATTCCGCGGAGGACGCGACGGCGGTGCACAGCTGAGCGCCGCAGGCCCCGCCGGGAAGGGCGCAGCCGGCGGGAACGGGCCCGGCAGGGAGAGCGCAGGCACAGCCGCAGGCCCCGCCGGGAAGGGTGGACCCGCTGAGGAGAACACATCCACGGAGCCCTGGCGCCTCGAGGTGGAGGTGCCGATGCGCTGGAGCGATATGGATGCCTACGGGCACATCAACAACGTCCAGATTGTCCGGATCCTCGAAGAAGCACGGATCGCGGCTTTCGGCCCGCCCCGGGGTCCCGGGCTGCCGGGAACCGAACCGCTGGTGCCGCTCTTCAATGAAATTCCGGAAGGGACGCTGGCGCTCGTCGTCGAGCACAAGATCAGGTACGTCAGGACCCTTGAGTACCGGAACGTGCCCGCCGTCGTCCAGTTGTGGATCGGGGCGGTTAAGGGCGCCAGCTTCGACATCCACTACCTGGTGCAGGATCCCGTCACGCGGGAGGACTGTGTCCGGGCCACGAGCCATCTTGCCTTTGTGGACGAGGCAACCGGCCGGGTGTTGCGGCTGACGCCGGAGCAGAAGGACCGGATGGCTCCCCACACCCGCGCCCACCCGGTCCCATAGCCTCTGTTCCGGTTCCCGGCACGGCTCCTAGAATGAACAATCCCGACGCATAAGGAGGCGTGGTCGCCGTGAACATGGGCAAAGACATGCACAAGAACATGCATCACAACCTAGGCAACACCTTGCACCAGAACATCCACAAGCAGCACACCCGCAAGAAGAAGTGGAACGAACTCTCGCCGATGGCACGGTTCGGAACCATCTCCGCTGGCATCGTCCAACTCTCGCTGCTGGTCGCAGCCCAGACGGACATCAGCCGACGCCCGGCTGCGCAGATCCGCGGCAGCAAGGCCATGTGGCGGCTTGCCACGCTGGTGAATTTCATCGGTCCGGCCACGTATTTCACCTTCGGCGTGAAGCGTCGGCCCGGCGCGAAATCGGGTCTGCTGCCCGCCCGTCCATAATCTACTGGCCGGTAGTTTAGGGGCGGCGTTAAATGGGCGCGTTCAGTTTAAGCCTGTAAATTGAACGTATGACCCCAACCAAGAAGCCTGCCCTGCACCGCGCCCTCGGTATCTCCAAGGAGATTGAAGACGCGGCGTGGTTTGTGCTTGGCCCGGGGTTGCTTGGCAAGGCGTCCCCCCTGGACGGCCGCACCAAAACGTGGTCCGTCCAGGCTGCCGCAGAGTTGCTGGAACGCCTCGAACGGGGCGTTCCGGATCCCAAGGCGCCGATGATGACTAACCTGCGCCAGAACCTGGAAGACGCAACCCGCGGGGCGAAGCAACTGGCCGTGGAGCTACTCTTCCTCCAGTCCCTGCCGCTTGCCCACGAGGTCAAGTCGCTGAAGGTCAAGCGGGCCCGCGTCGCCGAGGCGGCATCCTGGCTGGAGCCTGCGCTGGAGCTCCCCGACGAGCTCTACGCGGGCATGACGGACCACGGCGTGATCCGGGACCGCACCGCGGAATTCAACTGGACCATCTGGGACCACCTGAAATGGCTCTGCCGCTTCGTGCAGCATGTCGCACAGCGGCCGGCCCACGTCGTCCAGGCCGCGGTCAAGGATCCGCTGGCCTTCCACCGGCTGGTCGCCGGCACCCCGGATGACCAGCCGGCCATCCGCCGCAGCATTGAGTTCCTGGTCTGGCCCAGCTATTTCGAACCCGTGGTGGCCGATGTCGAACGGCAGGAGATCCGTGACGCTTTCGCTTCCCTCGTGGGCGGGGCCAAGGGGGACAGCGACGAGGACATTTCGGCGGACATCCACCGGATCCGCCTGCACCTGGACCAGCAGGCCGGGCAGCGGATCGACTGGTACTCACGCCAGCTGGTGAGTCAGTGGCGGAAGGTCGGCGACCCCGGCCGCCGCGCCTGGCTCCTGCGCACCCACCACGACAACGCCGAGCTGCTGGGGGAGTGGCGGGACGAGGAAGCGGTGACGCTCGACGTCGAACACCTCCGCCTGCTGGACCCCGGCGTCTCCGCGGGGCTGGTCCAGAATGCCGTTGACGAGGACTACAAGCACCTCGGCTACGTGGAGCGTGAGGACACCAAGACCGCAGTATTCGCCTTCCTGACCGTCATGAAGCCGGGTGACCTTGCGCTCCACCAGAGCTCGGGCAAGGTCCGGATCGGCGTGGTCCTCGGCGAACCGGAGCATGCCAAAGACAACCGCCAGCTCCGCCGCAAGGTCCGCTGGTTCGATGAGGAACACGACGCCACCGGCCTGCCCCGCCACGTGCAGCGCCAGCTGACCACCTCCGGCAACATCGTGGACATCACCCGCGTGATCCAGGCGCTCGAGGCGCTGCTGCCGGCTGAAGCGGAAGCCGAGGACGGCGACGGCGCCGCGCCGGATGCCGCCGTCGAACCGGCCTGTGACGGGTTCCGGCCGCTGACGCCGGAGTTCGCCGCGTCCCTGCACATGGACCTGGAGCCGCTGCAGGAAATCGCCGAACTCCTCGAGGAGAACCGGCAGCTGGTGCTCTACGGTCCGCCGGGAACCGGCAAGACGTACCTCGCCAAACACCTCGCCGCCGAGCTCGCCGGCGACACCACGGACGAGCGGGTCAAGCTGGTCCAGTTCCACCCGTCGTACGCCTATGAGGATTTCTTCGAGGGCTTCCGCCCGGACAAGACGGACGAGGGACAGGTGTCCTTCAAGCTCGTGGCAGGACCTCTGCGCCGGCTCGCCGAGGAAGCGGCCAAGCCCGGGAACGAGAGCAAACCGTACTTCCTGATCATCGACGAGATGAACCGGGCCAACCTGGCAAAGGTGTTCGGCGAGCTGTACTTCCTGCTCGAATACCGTGACGACCGGATTTACCTTCAGTACAGCCCCAACGAGCCGTTCACCCTGCCGGACAATCTTTACATCATCGGCACCATGAACACCGCGGACCGCTCCATCGCGATGATGGACGCGGCCATCCGGCGGCGCTTCTCCTTCATCGAGCTGCACCCGAAGACGGAACCGGTGAAGGGCTCGCTGCTGCGCTTCCTCCAAGCCCGTGACCTGGACACGACCCCGGCCCTGCTGCTTGACGCTTTAAACGACGCGATCGACGAGTGGGACCGCGACCTCATGATCGGTCCCTCGTACTTCATGAAGAAGTCCGCGCAGACGCCTAAGGGCCTGCGCAGAATTTGGAAATACGAGCTCATGCCGCTGCTGGAGGAGCACTATCACGGGCAACTCAACCGCGCCCAGCTCGAGGAACGGTTCGGACTGGAACAACTCCTGGGCCGCCTGGCGCATGCCTAGGCTGGCCGGAGACGCCATAGCGCTGGACCGCAGTTCGTCGGACCGCAAGGCCTCGGACCACCGGGGTTCATCCGGAGCCGGTCCGGCCGGGCGCGGTTCATCCGGACGCGGCGGGGCGGAGGCCTGCCGGCACATTGTCCTCGACGAACTCTCCGTCGGCGTCGTGGAGCGGCTTGATCCGGACACTGCCGCCTACGTCAACGCCAGCGGCCTGGCGAAGGCCTCGCCGATGGGCATGGGCCTGTACCGGGTCGAACCGGTGGGGACCGTCGGCTCGGTGCGCACTCCCGCCGTTCAGCTGGAGGTGCGACCGAAAGGTCGGCTCGGTCTGAGCCGTTTGCTGTTCCTGCTCGGCTACGCGGGGGACCAGGGGTTCCGGGACGACTCTGTCGCCGCGGTGGAGCATGCCGACCTTTGGAGCGCCCTGGCCGAATCCCTGGCGCAGCTCGCTGACCGGGCGCTGAGCCGCGGCGTGCTGCAGGGGTATCTCATGGTGGAAGAATCCCTCCGGACCGTCAAGGGCCGGATCCGGATGTCGGACCAGATTTCCCGCCGGCCCGGCATGCTGGTTCCGCTGGAAGTCTCCTACGACGAGTTCACCGAGGACATCGCGGAGAACCGGATTCTGCGCGCCGCACTGGAACGGATGTCCCAGGTGCCGCGGGTTCGGCCGGAAGTCCTGAGCCGCCTGCGCCAGCTCAAGGGACAGCTCGACGCCGTGACGCGCCTTCAATCCGGCGCGCCGCTGCCGCAGTGGCGGCCCAGCCGGATGAACACCCGCTACCACGCCGCTCTTCGGCTCGCCGAACTGATCCTGCGGAACGCGTCGGCGGAGGCCGGCGACGGCAAGCAGCAGTCGGCGTCGTTCGTGGTGGACATGGCAAAGGTGTTCGAGGACTTCGTGGGAACAGCCCTGCGCGAAGCCATGGCCGCCTACCCCGGAGAAATGCGGTTGCGCTACAACGCCCTGCTGAACGAGGCCGTCCGCGACTCGGACCGCATTGTGGTGCAGCCCGGTGCCGTCCACTTCCTCGGCGGCCGGCCCGTGATGGTGTACGACGCCAAGTACAAGGCCGCGGCCGACGTCGGCGCGTCCCTTTCGGGCGACCATTACCGGATGCTGGCCTACTGCACATCCTTGCGGGTGCCGACGGCGTGGATCGTTTACCCGGGAGCCGGGGAAATCAAGCTGCGCCGAATTCTCAATACCGACATCGACATTGTTGAGTTCCCGCTGGATCTGTCGCTACCGCCGTCGGAAATCCTGGCCGCCGTGGCAGATCTTGCCCAGCAGTCGTGGGGCGAAGTGCTCCGGCAGGCCAGTATCGACAGGTCCGCCGGCTAGGCGGATTCCTGCTGGTCGGCCACTGTCCGCAAATGTTCCAGGAGCGCCTTTTCCGGCTGGCCCGGGTTGTTGGCGACGTGCCACTGGAGTTTCTCCCGTACGTCAGCTTCTTCCGGGTTGGTGCCAGCCAGAACCTCATCAATGATCGAGGCCGCCTGCCGGCGCAGCGGCTCCAGATCCGGGTTCGCTCCGCGGAGCGGGCGGGGCCGGAAGCTGTGGAGCCTCGTGTGGCCGAGGCGACGGAACGGCAGAACTGTGGGGTCTGAATCTGTGGGGCTGGAATCTGTGGGACTGGAATCTGTTGGCGCAGCAGCCGTTTCGGGCTGGTCATTGGACATCAGCAAGTGCGGCATCGTGCGCTCTCCCGTGTTTGCAGTACGCGTTGGTACTGACCGAATAATGCCTATCGCCCCCGGAGTCGAATATTAGCTGAGGTCGTTCAGCCTGCACCGGAGGTGGGCCGCGCGACACGCGGGGCGTTGCTGCTCAGCGAAGATCCTCAGGAGGGCTCGTCCCGGGCCGGGCCGGGCTGTGCAGGAAAGGACTGTGGAGGGGAGGGCCCTGGAGGAAGGCATCGAGGCGGAGCTCCAACGCCGATCGGTCCTTCAGTTCGCACTCCCACACGGTGAGGACTTCCCAGCCATCGAGTTCGAGCTGAAGCCGCTGGGCGGCGTCGCGGTTCCGGGTGCGCGTGCGCTTGGTTTCCCAGAACTCGGCGTTTGCCTGGGGTGCGTGCTGGCCCACCCGGCAGTCGTGGAAATGCCAGAAGCAGCCGTTGACGAAGATGACTTTACGGCGGCCGGCGAAGACGAGATCGGGGTTGCCCGGAAGTTTGCCGCCGCCCGCGGTGCCGTGCAGGCGGTAGCGGTATCCCTTCGCGTGCAGCAGCCTGCGGACCAGCATTTCCGGCTTGGTGTTCTTGCCCCGGATCCTGGACATATTCCAGCTGCGCCGCTCCGGAGTCAGCTTGTCCGCCATTGTTTAAGTCTAGGCGGGCGCCAAGTCTTGGCGCCGGGCAGCAGCCTCGGGGCGCGGGTCTGAAGCGGACCGGGGGCGGCGGGCCGGGGAACGGCGGGCCGGCAGCCGCCGTCGGGCGTTAGATTTCGCGCTCCGGGTGTTCGCCGAACTGGAAGTGGCGTCCGCTGAGCGACGTCGGCGTAATTTCGACGTAGAAGTCCTTCAACGTTGGAACCCACGGTTTCAGCCCGAGGGCCTCGGCGTCGGCGATATCCGCCGATTGGTCGAGCACGCGCGCAGTGCCGCGCAGGACTACTGACCATGCTTCGTCGGACAGGATTCCGTCGGTTTCGAAGAGTACCTTCGAGTTGATGGTGAGCTCGGCCAGTTTGTTTCCCGGGGCGGTGCGGAGGAACAGTTTCCGGCCGCTGGCCGCGTAGTTCACCGGGAAAATGTCGGGTTCTCCGGCCACGGTGACCACGAGCCTGCCGTGCTTTGTGCCCTCAATCAATGTCCAGGCTTGGTCGTCGTCAAGTGTAAGGATCGGATTGCCGTCTTCGTGTTCGAACATCATGGGTTCATTGTTCTGAATCAGGCCGTCGCTGGCTAGGGGCTAAAGGACTGGCAAGGGACTGCCGGGGTGTTCTGCCGGTCCGAGGGGCGGGCACATGCTGCCTGTGGATAATTTTGACCGGCAAAATGTGATCTCGGTTACCCTTAAGCCACAAATTGGCTTCAATCGTCTTGATTTTCTATCGGGGGAGTAGCTGACCATGACCTCTCGCACTTCGCTTTCCGGTCCCTGGCGAGCCTGTGCGGTCGCTTGGGTGTCGATCTCCCTGATGTCGGCCACAGCGTGCAGCGAGGGTGGAACGCCGCCTCCCGGATCTCCACCGGCTGCTTCGCAGAGTCCCTCAGGGCCGGCCACCCCGATCGCAACTCCGACACCTACTGCCAGCTACAAGCCCGCCGACGCGACCGGCAAGGCGCAGAACGTGCCTGTACCCGAGTTGCCGGAAGCTGCGAAGGCGGAGACGAAGGAAGGCGCGATGGCCTTCGCCAGCTATTGGTTCAGCCTTCTCAGTTACGGGTATGAATCAGGCGAGTTGAAGACTCTAGAGACTGTGACCTCATCGGCATGTGAAGCATGCGAAAAGGCCAAAAGTGTTATTCAAGCATGGCATTCGGAAGGGCGCTGGCTCGTGGGAGGAAAAATATTAACTCCTTCCATAAGTACAGAATTCACCAAGAGCGCTGAGGCCACGTACCAAGTTGTGGTTCAGGCCCACCAGACGCCACTGACGTATGTGCGGGCCGACGGCTCTATCGCTCGCCGTGATCCGCAACCTGATGACACCGGAAATTTGCTGTTTGTAGCCTTCAAGAACGGCGCCTGGAGCCTCGTCGATGTCGGCAGAATCGTGGCGTGAGAAATGCGAATATCCAGAATGTCGCGAATCGCGCAAATGCTGTTGGTCGTGTCGGCTATGGTCGCAGCTTTGGGGGTCAACGCGGCGCGTGCCGATGATCCAGACATCTTCGGAGATTGGCATCCAGACAGTGTCAACGTCAACGGATGGGCGTGGGACAGTTCTTTGAAAACGTTTGTTCGCAATAAACCCGGGTCTGTATCTGCCGACCCCTTCCAGTACAAATACGAGCTCCAGTGCCATTTGGGCGGAGGCGACTTTGACGCCGGCTGTCTCGCCGCCGCGGTGGACTGTTCGAACGGCCCAGACGGAAAGGCCGGCATTCCCGTTATCTGGCTGAAAGCGCCGGCTGGCGTACCCAACCCGACATGGTCATTTCACTCCGGCCCGACGTGCCTCTTCGATCCCCGGCCGGCGGATTTGCTGCCCAGAATTGCCGCAATGATCCAGAGGGAGTTCCAGCGGCTTCCGATAACTGCGGGACTGTCTACGGCCCAACCCAGCCCCAACACGCTCCGGGGCGCCGAGACCAATTTCTTCGCCAGCGCAGCAGATCAGCAGTTCGACATCACAATCCTGGCCCAGGCCGTCCACGTCACCGCTAAGCCGGTCCAGTACTCCTGGAGCTATGGCGACGGCACCTCTCTCGGCCCGCAAGCGGTGGCCGGCGGACCGCTTCCACAGGATCGCTGGGGCGAGAAGACCCTGACGAGTCACGTGTACACCCAGACCGGCGACTTCCCGGTGGTTTTGACGACGCATTTCCAGGGAACCTACTCCGTCAATGGCGGACCGCCGCTGCCCATCCCCGGCCAAGGGCAATTCAGCTCGCCGCCACAGACCGTCAGTGTCTGGCGGACTATCACCAGGAACTACGCAGACACGTGTCTGCAGAATCCCCGAGGCCAAGGCTGCCCGGGGGTCGCCCCGCCGCCGCCCTAGTCCGTGGCTAGGCTCGCAATTCCCGGTCCACCCGTTCCATCCGGGCATTCACGAGCTGGCAACGCGGGTCGTCCGGCCCCATAAAAGCAGCCACGGCAGCCGCAGTCGCCGTATCGAAGGACCCCATGTCGCTCGTGCACCACTGCAGCATCAGCCGGGCATCACCGCTTGACCGGACGGAAGCTCCCACGGCCGTGTTGAGCTCGTCGCGCATGAACCCGATCGCCAGATTGACCGAACGGGTGAGCAGTTTTGAAGGGTACGCCGCGAACGCCTCGGCAACCCGACCGTCCCGCAGATGACCGGCCACGTCGGAAACGTCGGTCACGACGTTGAGGGTTGAAGAGAATCGGTAGGGGTTCGCTTCCAGGACATCGCCCAGAATGGCGCGGATCCGGTGCATCTCGGTCCGGATCGCCGCACCGGTGCCCGCATCGCCATGGATCTCGTACGCCAATTCTTCGGCACTCCAGCCCTGATCACGCGAGGCCAGCAGGGCCAGGATCTCGGCGCGGCGCACAGTCAGCGGACGGCTGATGCCGCCGTCGACCGCCGCGGATGGCGCGTCCCCCAGGAGCCGCAGCACGAGCTGGGGTCGGGCGCCGCCGTCGCGCAGTGCCCGCTCGCCACCCGGGGACCGCTGCCCCGAGCGCCCGACGCCGCCGTCGGGAAACGGGGCCGACTTCAGCAGCTCCTCTGCGAGCCGCACTCCGCAACGCACCAGCCGCAGGCTGTCCGGCGTGACCGATTCGAACGGGCCAGAGACGTCCAGGACGCCGACGATGTCGCCGGTCAAAGGGTCGCGAATGGGGGATGCGGTGCAAGCCCAGTCATGGTGGGTCCGCACGAGGTGCTCGGCCGAGAAAAGTTGCGCCGGCGCACCCGTCACCAAGGCCTCGCTGATGGCGTTCGTGCCCACCCCTGATTCGGACCAGTCGGCGCCCTCCACGAACTCCAGCGAGTCCGCGAGCCGCAAGGCCTGCTTGCTGCCGACGCGCCACAGCACTTCGCCCTCGTGGTCGGTGACGATCAGCAGATGGCGTCCGGTCACGGTCTCATCGGCTAGAAGCTGTGACAGCGCCGGCATCACCGCAGCCAACCGATGGCCGGCGCTGAGGGATCGCGCCTCGGAGACTTCATGCCGGTGCAGGGGCCGGTGCTGGTCCGGATTGATGCCCAGAGCCAGGGAGCGCTGCCAGGACTTGATAAGCGACGGCGAGAGGTGCGGATCCGGAGTGCCAGAAATCGTGGTCTCGTGCGCCGCCCGGAGAATTCGGGCGTACTCCGCCGGTGCAGAAAACCTGAGGTCCGAGGGATGCGTGATGGGGCCGTTGCCCTGCCGCATGCTCATTCCCTCAACTCGCCCTCGAATCGTCGCACCCGGCTGGGTCCCTGCCGCCGTCGGCCAACCTGCGCGCCCGCCGACAGCTTGAGAGCTCCGTGTAACCCGATTGTAACCCCCTGCGACTTTTACTTGTGATGCGGGTCACTGCGTGGTCTATGCGCCACGCAACGGGAGCGGCCCCCTGTCAGCAATGGAAAGAGGAAACATGCCTGAGACACCAAACGGCGTCGTCGGGGCGTGGCTGGCGCAGTTCGATGAGGCACTGCGCAGCCACAACACGGACGCCGCACTGGAACTTTTTGACGACGACGCGTACTGGCGCGATTTCGTCTCCTTCACCTGGAACCTCAAGACGCTGGAGGGCAAAGAGGACATCCGGCGCATGCTCGAGGCGACCCTGGGCGACGTGCAGCCCAGCAACTGGACCCTAGCCGAGGACGCCACCGGGGACGCCGCCAATGCCGAGGCCTGGGTGAACTTCGAGACCGCCCAGGCCCGGGGCTACGCCCATCTGCGCCTCCGGAACGGCAAATGCTGGACCCTGCTCACCACCATGCAGGAACTGAAGGGCTTTGAGGAAAAGAAGGGCCCCAACCGGGACAAGGGGGTGGCCCACGAGATCACCAAAGGACGCAAATCCTGGCTGGAACTGAAGGAGGAGCAGGAGGCGAGGCTCGGCTACGAAGACCAGCCCTACACCGTCATCATCGGCGGCGGCCAGGGCGGGATCGGGCTGGGCGCGCGGCTGCGGAGGCTCGGAGTGCCCACCATCATCATCGAAAAGAATGAGCGCGCGGGTGACTCTTGGCGGAACCGCTACAAGTCCCTCCACCTGCACGATCCGGTCTGGTACGACCACCTGCCCTACATGAAGTTCCCCGACGACTGGCCGGTTTTCGCGGCCAAGGACAAGATCGGCGACTGGCTGGAAAACTACACACGGATCATGGAACTGAACTACTGGTCCAAGACCGAGTGCACCAACGCCCGCTTCGACGAAACGTCCCAGGAGTGGGTGGTGGAGGTGATGCGCGACGGCGAACCGGTCACCCTGCGCCCGAAGCAACTCGTCTTCGCCCTGGGTGTGTCGGGGTACCCCAGTGTCCCCACGTTCGACGGCGCCGAGTCCTTCCTGGGGGAGCAGTACCACTCGTCCAAGCACCCGGGCGGTGGCGACTGGACCGGCAAGAAAGCCGTGGTCATCGGCTCCAACAATTCGGCCCACGATATCTGCGCCGACCTTTGGGAACACGGCGCGGACGTCACCATGGTCCAGCGGTCCTCGACGCATATTGCCCGCAGTGAATCCCTCATGGACCTCGCTCTCGGTGGGCTGTACTCCGAAGAGGCACTGGCCAACGGCGTCACCACGGAGAAAGCCGACCTGCTGTTTGCCTCCTTGCCGTACCGGATTCTGCCCGAAGCCCAGATCCCGGTTTATGCGGAGATGGCCCGCCGGGACGCGGAGTTCTACTCCCTGCTCGAGGCTGCCGGCTTTGACCTGGACTTCGGCGTTGACGGCTCCGGCTTGTTCCTGAAGTACCTGAGGCGCGGCTCCGGCTACTACATCGACGTCGGCGCCTCGCAGCTGATCATCGACGGCCGGGTCAAGCTGGCCAATGGCCAGGTCAGCAAGATCACCGGCAACTCCGTCGTGATGGCCAACGGAACGGAGCTGGATGCCGACGTCATTATTTACGCCACCGGGTATGGGTCGATGAACGGCTGGCTGACGGATCTGGTCTCGCCCGACGTGGCAGACGCCGTCGGCAAGTGCTGGGGGTTCGGATCGGATACGCCCAAGGATCCGGGGCCGTGGGAGGGGGAACTGCGCAACATGTGGAAGCCCACCAACGTGGAGAACCTGTGGATCCACGGCGGCAATCTGCACCAGAGCCGGCACTATTCGAACTATCTTGCCCTGCAGCTCAAGGCCAGGATGGAAGGACTGCCGACGCCGGTCTTCGAGCTGCAGCCCACGCATCACGCGCGCTAACCGCACGCGCCGACTCACGGGGTCGTGACAATCTCAGGCACGGCCACCAGACTGGGGCTACGGCCCCGCTGTGAAAATCCAACTTTTATTCCGTGGATGCGCCTGACCGGGCGCATCCACGGTCCTGGACTGCGAAGGTGAAACACCATGAAAGCAGCACGATTCCACGCCCGCGAGGATCTCCGGATCGAAGACATTCAAGAGCCGGAGCTGCGACCGGGAACGGTGAAGATCGCCGTGGCCTGGTGCGGTATCTGCGGCACGGACCTCCATGAATTCCTGGAAGGACCCATTTTCACCCCGCCGCCCGGCCACCCCCACGGGCTCACCCACGAGGCCGCCCCGGTCACCCTCGGCCACGAGTTCTCCGGCACCGTCGAGGAACTGGGGGAAGGCGTCAGCGGTCTGGCCGTTGGAGACAACGTCGTCGTGGAGCCGTACTACGTCTGCAATGAATGCGGTCCCTGCCTCAGCGGCCACTACAACCTGTGCACCAAGTTGGGCTTCATCGGCCTGGCGGGCGGCGGTGGCGGCTTGAGCGAGAAGATCGTCGTCGACACCCGGTGGGTGCACCCTGTCGGCGACATCCCCCTGGACGAGGCCGCACTGATCGAACCCCTTGCGGTGGCGTATCACGCCGTCGGCCGGAGCGGCGTCAAAGCCGGGGACGTCGCCGTCGTCGGGGGTGCCGGACCCATCGGCCTGCTGACCGCCGCGGTCCTCAAAGGCATCGGCGTCACCACGATCGTTACCGAGCTGTCGGCCGCCCGCAAAGACAAGGCGACTTCGTCCGGGGTCGCGGATCACGTGCTCGATCCGAGTGCCGAGGACGTCAAGGCGCGCGTGCTGGAACTGACCAACGGTACGGGGGCCGATGCGGCGTTTGAATGTGCCGGTGTGAATGCGGTGCTGGACACCATGCTCGACGTCGTGAGGCCCGCCGGCGTCGTCGTCAACGTCTCGATCTGGGGGCACCCGGCCACGGTCGACATGCAGAAAGTGGTGCTGAAGGAAATTGACCTGCGCGGCACCATCGCCTACTGCGGCGACCACGAAGCCGCGATCAAGCTCGTCCAGGAAGGAAAAGTGGACCTGAAACCCTTCATCACGGGGCGGATCGCCTTGGACGACTTGGTGGACAAGGGGTTTGACACGCTGATCAACCACAACGACACCGCGGTGAAGATCATCGTCCACCCGTAGTGATCCGAGTCTCACGCGGGAATAGTTGCAGACGCCTCGCAGTTGCCGCCAATGAACCAACCCCTTGCGAAAGGAACTGCGCATGCTGTTTTCCCCGATGACCCTCGGCGAGCTGGAACTACCCAACCGGCTCGTCATGGCGCCGCTTACCCGCGTCCGCTCCGGCAAAGAAGGAATCCCCGGCCCGTTGGTGGTCGAACACTACCGTCAGCGCGCCTCACTCGGCCTGATCGTCAGTGAAGGCACATACCCCAGCCACACAGGCCGCGGCTTCCCGGGCCAGCCCGGCCTCGTGACCGACGAGCAGCTCGCGGGCTGGGCCAACGTCACAGCCGCCGTGCACGCCGAGGGCGGCCGCATTTTCGCCCAGGTCATGCACGCCGGCCGCGTCACTCACCAGGACACTACCGGTGGCTACGAAGTAGTCGCACCCAGCGCCATTGCCATCGACGGCGAGACCCGCACGTACGAGGGCAAGCAGGCGTTCCCCGTCCCGCGCGCCCTGACCACAGAGGAACTGCCGGGCATTGTCGACGAATTCGTGACGGCATCCCGCAAGGCGGTTGAGGCAGGATTCGACGGCGTCGAACTTCACTCGGCCAACGGTTACCTGCTGCACGAGTTCCTCACTCCGGCCGCCAACCAGCGCGACGACGTCTACGGCGGCTCTCCGGAGAACCGGGCTCGTTTCGTGATTGAAGTTACCCAGGCAGTGGTGGACGCCGTCGGCGCGGACCGTGTTGGCATCCGCATCTCGCCGGAGCACAATGTCCAGGGTGCCCTCGAACTCGATGCGGCTGACGTCCGGGCCACCTACGCCCACCTCGTGGACGCGCTGGCTCCGCTGAAGCTGGCCTACCTCAGCATCCTGCACAAGGACCCCACCAGCGAGCTTGTCCAGGACCTGCGCGCACGGTTCAACGGGACATTCCTGATCAACACGGGCTTCGGCATCGTCACCACGCGCGACGAAGCCAAGGCGCTGGTCGCGGACGGCCACGCTGACGCCGTCGTCGTCGGACGCCCCGCCATCGCCAACCCGGACCTGGTCCGCCGCTGGCGCGAAGGCCTGCCGGTCAACGAGGCTAATCCGGCCACGTTCTACACCGACGGCGCCGAGGGCTACACCGACTACCCGGCCTACCAGAACTAGGGCCAACTGCGGGCGCGGTGACTCCGGCGGCGCCGCACGCGCCGCGTAGGACACGCTCGGTTGGACATGCTCAGCCGCAGCCACGATCAGTGGGCAGAATGCCATTCTGCCCACTGATCGCATTTAACAATGAGCATGTCCCTCGCGGGCAGGTCCGAGACTGAATGCGCGAGTCACAGGGCCGCACCCGCTGCCGGACATGTGCCGCGATGATCTGCACGAGAGAGCATGTTCCACGCGGCGCATCATGGCCATGGGACATGCCCAGCGGCAGCCACGACCAGTGAGCAGAATGCCATTCTGCCCACTGGTCCCGCTTGACAATGAGCATGTCCCTAGTTGGTTGGGCCCAAGGCTGGACATATCCCTCGCTGGCGTGTGCGGGTGGGCATGTCCCATCCTGCACATCGGGGCCCCGGGACATGTTCCCTCGACAAATTGGCCACTGGACATGTCCCGTGGCTGGCGCCGGGATTGGGCATGTCCCCCGTGCGCCCATGACGCGCAGCGAGGTGCATGTCCAGCGGTGGGGGCGGCAAATGGGCATGTCCCGGAGGGGGCCTCGCCGTGCCTAGTCCTATAGGATCTGAAGATGCAATTAGCTTCCACCGGCAGCCATTCTGAGGGGCGCCCCGCCGGCCGCGCAGTCAGCCGGCAGGTCCTGGCGGACCACGTTTATGAAGAACTTCTGGCGTCGCTGATGGATGGCCGGCTGGAACCCGGAACCGCGGTCAGCATCGACGGGACCGCCCGTGAACTCGACGTCTCGCCCACCCCCGTGCGGGAGGCGCTCGCCAGGCTGGAACACACCGGGATGGTGCGCCGCGTGGCCCTCAAGGGCTACCGGGTTGCTCCGGTGTTCACCCGGGAAGACTTCGCCGAGCTCATGGAAGCCCGGCTCGCGATCGAGCCCGTGAACGCCCGCCTGGCGTGTGCACGGCTGACGCCCGGCCACCTGGCCGAACTGGAACGGGCAGTCGCCGATCTCAAGGACGCGCCGCGCGGGCCTTCCTTCGCCGAGTTCCGCGGCTACCTCGAGGCCGACGAGCGGTTCCACCGGCTGATCGCGGAGCAGACAGGCAACCAGTTCATGGTGGCCGCTTATGCCGCCCTCGGCGGACAGATTCAGCGCTTCCGCCTGTTCGGGGGAGTGGGGATCACCGACGCCGACCACGCGATCGCCGAACATCAGGCCGTCCTGGATGCCTTGGCGACGGGCGACCCGGAGAAGGCCGCAGCCGCCATGGCCGAGCACGTGCAAAAGGTGCGCGGCCGCGCCATCGCGGACGCCCCCGCGGAATAAGGCTCACTTCCCAGGCTGACGCACGCGGGCCCAACGCCGCGTAACAGCGCGCCGCGCCCGGCTTCTGAGCCCTCTTTTTGTGACCCTCTTCACAGCTGATCGAAGACCCTATAGGATCTTCGATTGTGACGGCTACGGTGCCGGCATGGGGAGTCACAAGGGAGTGAAGAGTGCAAACAGAAACTTTGGCCGCAGGGCCCAAGGAGTCCGCAACACGCCGCACCATCAAGAATCTGCGGTGGTGGATTCTCGGCTGGGCGCTGGCCGCCGGCATTATCAACTACATGGACCGCAGTGCAATCTCCATCGCCGCGCCGCAACTGATCAAAGACTTCGGCATGACCCGGACGGACATTGGCCTCCTGGGCACCGTGTTCTCCTGGACCTACGCTTTTGCCCAGCTGCCCGCTGGCTGGCTCGTGGACAAGCTGGGCGCCCGACGGATGTACTTCCTCGCAATCGCGGGCTGGAGCATCGCGACCGCGCTGATGGCCGTCGGCACAAAGATGTGGCAATTCGTCACCTTCCGCTTCCTGCTCGGCATCACCGAGGCCCCCAACGGGCCGGCGTCGGCAAAGCTCACCGCCGACTGGTTCCCCCGGGCCGAGCGCGGACAGGCCACCGCCATCTGGGACAGCGGTTCCAAGTGGGGACCCGCCATCGCGCCGCCCGTCCTGACCGCCATCATGCTCGCGTTCGGCTGGCAGGCCATCTTCCTCTTCCTCGGCGTCGCAGGCATCGTGCTGGCATTGGCCTTCTTCCTTTACTACCGCGCTCCCGAAGAGCACAAGCGCATCAGCGCGAAGGAACTGGATTACATCGAAAGCCAGCGCACCACCCAGCTCCTGACTGCCAAGAAGGTATCGTGGCTCGGACTCTTTAAGCACCGCCAAATCTGGGGCATGATGGCCGGATTCTTCTGCGTCATCTGGATCTGGAACATCTTCATCGTCTTCCTGCCGCTCTACCTGCAGGAAGAACGCGGTGCCAGCATCGCCACCTCCGGCTGGCTTGCGGCTGTCCCGTACCTCGGCGCAGCCATCCTCGGCATCACCGGCGGCTGGGTCATGACGCGCTACGCGAAGAAGGCCGGCCGCGATCCGTTGCTGGCCAAGCGCCACGTGATGTCCATTGCAGCGATTGCCGCCGGCATCTTGATCTGCCTCATCCCGTTCGTAGATTCCCTCCCGCTCGCCATCGCTGTCATGACCGTGGCACTGGGCTTCGTCGCCACCATGCAGGCGGCCGCGTGGGCCATGCCCGGCGACATCGTGGACAACTCACAGGTTGCCTCCGTCGGTGCCATCCAGAACTTCGGCGGCTACTTCGGCGGCGCCTTTGCCCCTCTGCTGACCGGTGTGATCGCCGATGCCACCGGCTCCTACGCGCCGTCGTTCGTGATCGGCGGCGTCATCGCCGCCCTGGCCGCAGTGGCATACACCGTGCTGGTCCGCGAACCCATCAAGGACAAGGCCGCAGCAACGCAGACAGAAAGCCGAACCGACGCATGAGCACAGCAACAAATGCATTGACGACGACGGCGGCCGCCCCGGCGGCGGAAACCACCACTGCGGCGGGAACCTCCACTGCGGGCACCGCCCGCTCGCCGTTCACCGTGGCCGTCACCGCCGACGCCGCGCGGCCGGACGGAAGCTCCATTCACGGGGATCTGGGGCTGCAGCGGCTCAGCGAGCATGGCATCAGCTGGAGCGTCCTGCCCACTTACACAGACCCGGTTCCGCTGGCCGACCTCGCCGGGGTCCAGGCCGTGCTGTCCCTGGGGCACATCGCCTTCGATTCACGCACCGTGGACCACGCCCCGGACCTGAGGCTGATTGCCCGGTTCGGGGCCGGCTACGAAACCATCGACTTGGACGCCTGCACCCGCGCCGGCATCGTTGTCACCAACACCCCGGATGCCATCCGGCGGCCGTTGGCGGTGGCGGGACTGACGCTGCTCCTGGCGCTCTCGCACAAGCTCCTGGCCAAGGACAGGCTGACCCGGACCTCTGACTGGGCGCAGCGCGAGCATTACCGCGGCGCGCCGCTGGTGGGCCAGACGGTCGGCATCGTGGGCTTCGGCAGCGTGGGCGCTGAGCTCGCCCGCCTCCTGGCCCCGCTCGGGGTGAAGGTCGTGGGCAACAACCGCAGCGGCCGACACGCGGAGGCCGCCGGACTCGGCGTCAAGCTGCTGGGCCTGAACGAGCTCCTGGAGCGCTCGGATTACGTCGTGCTCTGCGCCGCGCTGACACCGGCGACCGAAAAACTGATCGGCGCGGCCGCGTTGGCGCGGATGAAGCCAAGCGCCTACTTGATCAATATCGGCCGCGGAAAGCTCGTGGACACGGATGCCCTCCGGGACGCCCTGCGGGACGCCCGGATCGCCGGCGCCGGCCTGGACGTCTTTGAGCCGGAACCCCTGCTTCCCGACGACGAGCTCCTGACCTTGGACAACGTGGTGCTTTCCCCGCATTCCCTGTGCTGGACCGAGGACTTCACGCGGGACGTCGCTGCCAGCGCCATTGGGTCAATCCTGGCGGTCGCGGCAGGGGAGCGCCCTGCCAACGTCCTGAATCCGGAGGTCTTCGCGACCGCGGCCTTCGCCGCGAAGCGCCCGTAACCCGGGGGTGTGACCTTGACAACATCCCTATAGATAGTAAATCCTATAGGAAACAGGATTCCACGAAGGAGTGAACCCATGGCCTATACAGCCGAAAACTGGCCCATCACCGCAGCGCTCCTGCAGTTCCCGGGGACCGACGCGCAGGGCAGCCACATCAACGACGCCGACGCCTCCGCCTGGGCCGAGGTCCTCAGCGAGGTCAAGGACGCCGGCTTTGCCAATGCCGACCTCACGGACAGCTGGGTCCGCCCCGGCGACCTGAGCTCTCCGCGGCTTGCCGAGTTCAAGCAGACCGCGGACAACGTCGGCATCGGCATCCCCGTCATCTCGGCCATCCGCCGCAGCGTGATCGAGGAAGGCAACTGGGAAGCCAACCTGGCGTACAGCCACCGCACCATCGACGCCGCCGCCGAGCTGGGCTGCGAGGTCGTCTCGTTCGGACTGCACCAGGCCATCACCGCTGAGCAGCAGAAGCAGCTCTGGTTCTGGACCGTCGAAGGGTACAAGGACCCTGCAGGGGACAAGGAAACGTGGGGCAAGGCTGTGAGCCGCCTGCGCGAACTCGGCCAGCACGCGGCCGAGGTCGGTGTCCTGCTCTCGCTCGAAATGTACGAGGACACGTACCTCGGCACCGCGGATTCCTCCGTTCAGCTGGTCCAGGACATCGGCCTGGCCAACGTCGGCATCAACCCGGACATCGGCAACCTCATCCGGCTGCACCGCCCGATCGAGGACTGGCGCGAGATGGTCGCCAAGACCCTCCCGTACTCCAACTACTGGCACATGAAGAACTACATCCGCGACGAGGACGTCGCCCGGGACACCTACGTGGCGATGCCGGCCCCGATGGAAAGCGGCCTCATCAACTACCGCGAGGCGTTCAAGACCGCGCTCTCCGTCGGCTTCCAGGGCATCCTGTGCACCGAGCACTACGGCGGCGACGGCCTCAGCGTCACGGCCAGCAACCAGGACTACCTCCGCCGCCAGGTCCTGCCGAAGACCGACGGCTACGCCCTCGGCAGGAGCCAGGTGGCCCAGGGCCGGCAGTTGCCGGCAGCCACGGCACTCGCCAGCGCCTGAACGGGCGCCGACACCGGGGCGTGGTGCGGCCGTCAAGCCACTTGGGGGCGGCCGCACCACCCCACCTCTCTACCCACAGCATTAGTTCTCCAACACGGATTCAATGAGGAACCATGACCCAGATCTTCGACAATCCCGCTGATTTCGCGGATGAGGCACTGGACGGCTTCGTTGCGGCCAACCGCGGCTACGTGGCCCGAGTCGACGGCGGCGTCGTCCGCTCCACCGAAGTCCCCTCCGGGCAGGTGGCCCTGGTGGTCGGCGGCGGCTCCGGGCACTACCCGGCCTTCGCCGGCCTCGTCGGGCCCGGACTGGCCACCGCCTCGGCCTGCGGCAACATGTTCGCCTCGCCCGCGGCCGGCCAGGTTTACCGCGTGGCCAAGACGGCCAACGCCGGCGGCGGCGTGCTGCTGAGCTACGGCAACTACGCCGGCGACGTCCTGCACTTCGGCCAGGCCCAGCTGCGCCTCAACGCCGAAGGCATCGAAACCCGCACTGTCCTGGTCACCGACGACATCGCCAGCGCCCCGCTGGAGCAGATCGAGAAGCGCCGCGGCATCGCCGGGGACCTGACGGTCTTCAAGATCGCCGGCGCCGCCGCAGAGGCGGGACTGAGCCTGGACGACGTCGAACGGCTGGCCATCCGGACCAACTACCGCACCCGGTCCCTCGGCGTGGCCTTCGACGGCTGCACGCTGCCCGGCGCGGAGGCCCCGCTGTTCTCTGTCCCCGCGGGGCACATGTCCCTGGGCCTGGGCATCCACGGCGAACCGGGCATCTCCGACCACCCCATGCCCACCGCCTCCGAACTGGCCGAACTCCTGGTCAGCCGGCTCCTGGCCGACAAACCGGACGACGCCGGCACCCGCGTGGTCGCAATCGTCAACGGCCTTGGCACGGTCAAGTACGACGAACTCTTCCTGCTGTTCGGCAAGATCGAGAAGCTCCTCACCGCCGCCGGGCTCACCGTCGTCGAACCCGAATGCGGCGAGCTCGTCACGAGCCTGGACATGTCCGGCCTGTCCCTGACCCTGCTGTGGCTGGACGAGGAACTCGAGCAGTACTGGGCCGCCCCGGCCGACACCCCGGCGTTCCGCAAGGGAAACCTGGCACCCCGTGCCCGCCGCGAACTCGCCGGTCCGGACGCCGAAGAGACCGCCGACGTCGAACGGCCCACCGCCGCGGCGGCAGCCCTCGGCCGGATGGCCGCCG
Organism: Arthrobacter sp. 01T425; assembly: GCF_056398725.1. NCBI lineage: Bacteria > Bacillati > Actinomycetota > Actinomycetes > Micrococcales > Micrococcaceae > Arthrobacter > Arthrobacter sp. 01T425. The sequence goes on from NZ_JBFTPY010000010.1 coordinate 122,990, forward strand.
ACTTCCTCGGCCAGGCGCGGGACGTGGTGGTCGAGCATGAGGAAGAACTGGGCCGCCTGGACGCCGTCGCCGGCGACGGCGACCACGGGATCGGCATGCGCCGCGGCGTGGACGCGGCAGTCACCGCGGCCGAACAGGCTGCCGCGAACGACGGCGGCGCCTCGCCGTCGCGGGTCCTGACCGCTGCGGGGGAGGCCTGGAGCGAACGCGCCGGCGGCACCTCGGGTGCGCTCTGGGGCTCGGCGATCATCGCCGCCGGACAGGCCCTGGGCAACCAGGACAGCTACAGCGGCGAGGACGCGGCCGCCGCGGTCACGGCCTTCGTGGATGCCATCACCGCGCTCGGCAAGGCCGAGCCGGGGGACAAGACCATGGTGGACGCCCTCTTGCCGTTCCAGGACGCGTTCCTCACCGCGTTCGACGCCGGCACACCAGTGGCCGGTTCCCTCGCCGCGGCGGCGGCCGCCGCCACAGCCGCCGCAGAGCGGACCGCCGGGCTGCGTCCGCTCAAAGGCCGGGCCCGCCCGCTCGCCGAGAAGAGCCTCGGTCACCCCGACCCCGGAGCGGTGTCCTTCGCCCTCATCGCGACCCGGATATCCACCCACACCGACACCGCAGACACAGGATCCCGGCCCGGCACCCCCGAGCCGGTGGAACAAGGAGCACAAGCATGAGCACAGCAACAGGCTGGCGCGTGGTCATCGGCAACGATGAGGCCGGCGTCGAATACAAGAACGCGCTGAAGGCGCTCCTCGAAGCCGACCCCCGCGTGGCGTCCGTGCAGGACGTGGGAGTCGGCGCCAATGACTCCACCGCCTATCCGCACGTCGCCGTCGACGCGGCCCGCAAGATCGCCGACGGCGACGCCGACCGGGCGCTGCTGATCTGCGGCACCGGCCTGGGCGTGGCGATCGCGGCCAACAAGGTCCCCGGCATCCGCGCCGTCACGGCCCACGACAGCTACTCGGTGGAGCGGTCCGTCCTGAGCAACAACGCCCAGGTGCTCACGCTGGGGCAGCGCGTCATCGGGCTGGAACTGGCCAAGAAGCTCGTGGGCGAATGGCTGAGCCACCGCTTCGACGAAAACTCCTCCTCCGCCGCGAAGGTGGACGCCATCTGCTCGTACGAACCCGAATACACGAAGGCAGTCTGAACATGACCGAATCAACAGCAACCGCAGCCGCCATCAACGCCGCCCGCAAGATCGCCGTCGTCGGCTCCGGCTACATGGGTGGCGGGATCGCACAGGTCCTGGCACTCGGTGGCGCCCGGGTGGCGCTCGCGGATGTGTCCGCGGAAGTGGCCCAGAAGAATTACGAGCGGCTCCTGGCCGAATCCGACGAATTCGTTGCCGCCGGGCTCTTCCCGGAAGGCGCCACCGCAATCCTGAAGGAAAACCTCTGGCCCGCCAAGGACATCGAGGAGGCCGTGGCGGACGCCGACTTCATCGAAGAGGCCGTCCCCGAAGTCATCGAGATCAAGCACCAGACCCTCGCCCGCATCAGCGCGGCCGCCCGCCCGGACGCCATCATCGGGTCCAACACGTCTACGATCTCCATCGCGGACCTGTCCGAGCCGGTCACCAACCCGGAACGCTTCCTGGGCGTGCACTTCTCCAACCCGTCCCCGTTCATCCCGGGCGTGGAAATCATCCCCCATGCCGGCACCTCGGCCGCGACGGTCGGCACCGTCCGCGACCTCGTGCACGCGGCCAACAAGCAGACCGCCGTCGTCAAGGACGTCACCGGCTTCGTGCTCAACCGGCTCCAGTACGCGCTGTTCCACGAGGCCGCCCAGCTGGTGGAACAGGAGATCGCGACCGCGGAGGACGTCGACACCCTGGTCCGCACCACCTTCGGCTTCCGGCTGCCGTTCTTCGGGCCCTTCGCGATCGCCGACATGGCAGGGCTGGACGTCTACAACTTCTGCTACAAGTCCCTCCAGACCGATTTCCCGGAACGGTTCGCCACCCCGAAGATCCTCACCGACCTGGTGGAGGCCGGAAAGCTGGGCACCAAGACCGGAGCTGGCTTCCTGAACGTCCCGGCGGTGCGCACGCCGGAACTGATCGCCTACCGGAACAAGGCGTACGTGGCCATGCAGAAGCTCATCGACGAGCTCGGCCCCGCCCCCATCAGCTGATTCCGCATCTTCCTCTTTCACTTCAGGAGCCTTCCCATGAGCACTTTCCCCACAGAACGCACCGCCATCATCACCGGCGCCGTGTCCGAGCGCGGCATCGGCCGCGCCACCGCCAGCTACCTGGCCGCACAGGGCTGGAACATCGGCATCATCGACCTCGATGACGCACTCTGCAAGGCGGCGGCCAAGGAACTGGCAGCCGAGCACGGCGTCAAGGCCTTCGGCGCCGGCGCCAACGTTTCCGACGAAGGCTCGGTCCGCGCGGCAATCGACGCCATCGAGGCGGAACTGCCGCAGATCGTTGCCCTCGCCAACGTGGCCGGCGTCAGCTCTCCGGTGCCCTATCTGGAACTCGACGCCGCCGAATGGGACCGGGTGCTGAACATCAACCTCAACGGCGTCCACTACGCCACCCGCCGCGTCGCGGAATCCATGGTGAACAACAGGATCGGGCGCATCGTGAACATCTCCTCTGTCTCCGCGCAGCGTGGCGGCGGCACCTTCTCCAAGACGCCGTACTCGGTGGCGAAAGCCGGCGTGATCGGCCTGACCCGGGCCACGGCCCGTGAACTGGGCGAATACGACATCACGGTCAACGCCATCTCACCCGGGCCCATCGACACCGACATCATGGGCGGCACCCTCAGCGAGGAACGCAAGGACGAACTCACCAAAGACCTCGTGGTCAACCGGGTCGGCTCCACCCGGGACATTGCAGCAGCCATCGCCTTCCTCATCAGCGAGGACGCCGGCTACATCTCCGGCCAGACGCTGAATGTGGATGGCGGACTCTACATGCACTAAGGAAGAAGCCTCGTGGCACAACACAGCCAAACCCCCGCGTCCGGATTCGCAGCCTGGAGCAAAGGACGGAAGATCTACCTCGCCGTCGGGATCCTGGCCTGCGTGGCCGGCGTCCTGATGATGGTTTTTTCGCGCTAGTTTTCTCCGGCCGGAGCCGACCTGGCCTGCCTTGGCTCGGCCTCATCCGGCCACTTTCATGCAACTGATTCACCCCCCTGAGTTACACCACTGATTGCTCGACGAGGAGTTTTTTGATGACCGTAACAACAACGTCCACCCGGGACCTACTGGAGACACCGGTCCTAAAATCGGCCATCTCCAAGGCCTCCCGCCGGCTGATGCCCATGCTGGTGATCCTGTATGTGGTCGCCTTCCTGGACCGCACCAACGTCGGCTTCTCCGAAGCTGCCCTGGGCGTGGACAAGGGCATTAGCGCCGGCGCCTTCGCCCTGGGCGCCGGGATCTTCTTCATCGGCTACGCCCTGTTCGAGATCCCGAGCAACCTGCTCCTGACCAAGTTTGGCGCCAAGGTATGGCTGGCCCGCATCGCCATCACGTGGGGCATCGTCTCGGCCTGCTTCGCGTTCGTGCAGGGTGAGACGTCCTTCATCATCCTGCGGTTCCTGCTGGGTGTCACCGAAGCCGGGCTGTTCCCCGGCGTCATCATGTTCCTGGCCGCGTGGTTCCCCAACAAGGTCCGCGTCAAAATGTTCGCCATCTTCTACCTGGCCCAGCCGTTCTCCCAGATGCTGGGCGCCCCGCTGTCCGGTTGGCTGATCAACATCGGCGATCAGGTCCCCGGCGTCCAGGGCTGGCAGGTCATGTTCTTCGTCGAGGGAATGCTGGCGGTCGTCGCCGGCGTCGCCGCGTACTTCTTCCTGATCAACAGCCCGCAGGACGCCAAGTTCCTGGACAAGGACGAGAAGAACGCGCTCCTGGAGGTCATGGCGCTCGAGGACACCGTCAAGGAAGAATCCGGGCCGCGCGGCGTCCTGGCGGCCATGAAGAACGGCAAGGTCTGGTACTTCACCGTCATCTACTTCTGCCTGCAGATCGCCGTCTACGGCGTCACCTTCTACCTCCCGCAGCAGGTCGCCCAGCTGACCGGCCAGAAGGTGGGCATCGCCGTCGGCCTGATGGCAGCCATCCCGTGGTTCTTCGGCATCTTCGCCTGCTACTTCATTGGCAAGGCCGCGAACACCGTGATCCGCCGCCGGGTCTGGGGCACCGGGCTGTTCATCTCCACCGGACTCTGCATCTTCGGTTCCGCGTGGGCCGGCGCCAACCACATTCCGGCGCTCGGCATCATCTTCATCACCCTTGCCGTGTGCTCGTTCCTCTCCATCGGCCCCATCGCGTGGTCCTACCCGACGGCGTTCCTCACCGGAACCGCCGCGGCCGCGGGGATCGGCCTGATCAACTCGCTCGGAAACCTCGGCGGCTTCGTGGCGCCGATCCTGCGCACCTCGGTCAACCAGATGACCGCCTCGGAGACCGGGACCATGGGCGTCTATGCCCTCGGCGTGCTCCCGTTCCTGGCAGCGGTCATGATGTTCGCGACCCGCCGCTTCAAGAACAAGGCCGACGAACTGCTGGAGCAGTAAAGGCTCCCGGCCTCACTTCCAGCGCGACGTCCAGCGCCCATCCACTGGATCCAGCAGAAAGCACCAACACATGCAGCAGAACCCCGGCAGCCAGACCTCCAACACCCGCATCCTGGTGGGGGTCAGCACCAAGATGTACCTCGGCTACCGGGACAGCCTGGACTGGCTCGAGCGGCTGCAGCACGAAGTGGACACCCGCCCGGCCCTCGCGGCCGGGCGGGTCGTCCCGTTTGTCATCCCGTCCTTCCCCGTCCTGCCCGCGGCGGCCCGGCTCTTGGCGGGTTCACCGCTGCTGCTCGGTGCGCAGAACTGCGGCTGGGCGGACGGGCCCTGGACCGGGGAAGTAGCCCCGTCCATGCTGGCGGAACTCGGCGTCCGGCTCGTGGAGATCGGCCATGCCGAACGCCGGCGGCACTTCGGCGAGGACGACGCCATGGTGGGCCTCAAAGTCCGGGCCGCGGACGACGCCGGGCTCACCCCGCTGCTGTGCGTGGGGGAGCGCGACGGCGGGCAGCCGGCGGCCGCGGCGGACTTTGTGTTCGGCCAGATCGAGTCGGCTGTCGACGGCGACTGGGACCTCGCCGGCCGCCTGGTGGTGGCCTACGAACCGGTCTGGGCCATCGGCGCGGCCGAGCCGGCCGCCGCCGCGTACGTGTCCGACGTCGTCCGCCGGCTCCGGGACCAGCTCACCGCCGCCGGCGTGCCAGGGTTGCCGGTCATTTACGGCGGATCGGCGAAGCCCGGACTGCTGCCCACGCTTGAGCGTCTCTCGGGCCTGTTCCTGGGCCGGTTTGCACACGACCCCGTGAATTTCGGCGCCGTGCTGGATGAGGCACTCCTGCTGGCCGAGGGCTTCACTGCACCGGAACCAACCCCCGTGGGACATGTCCAGCCTTGACCGCGTGCGACGGGCATGATGCCTAGATGTCCCTTGGTCGAGGGCAAGAATGAGCATGTCCCGTGGGGTGGCTGGCGAGGAATGGACATGTTCCGTTGGGTGGGTGGCGAAGAGTGGACATGTCCGGCCTTGGCCGCGTGCGATGGGCATGATGTCTAGATGTCCCTTGGTCGAGGGCAAGAATGAGCATGTTCCGTGGAGTGGTCAGCGAAGAGTGGACATGTCCGGCCTTGGCCGCGTGCGACGGGCATGATGTCTAGATGTCCCTTGGTCGAAGGCAAGAATGAGCATGTCCCATGCTGTGGCCATCGAAGAATGGGCATGTTCCGTGGAGTGGGCAGTGAAGAGTGGACATGTCCGGCCTTGGCCGCGTGCGATGGGCATGATGCCTAGATGTCCCTTGGTCGAGGGCAAGAATGAGCATGTCCCAGGCTGAGGCCACCGAAGAATGGGCATGTCCCTCGTCGGACGGTGCGGCAAAGACGGCTAGGCGCGGACTGACCTCTGGCACAGGCCGATGAAGCCGCCCAGCTGCTCCAGACCCTCGGGGTGGGCGGGGAGGTAGTTGGTCAGTTCGGGCGCGCGGACGATCACGGCACGCCATTGGCCGCGGGACACCGCCACATTGATCCGGTTCCGCGAGAGCAGGAACTCCATGCCCCGCGGAGCCTCGGCCACCGCAGAACATGCCATGGACACAATCACGACCGCGGCCTCCTGTCCCTGGAACTTATCCACGGTCCCCACCCGCACGCCGGAGAGATTCGCGGCGTCCAGCGCATCGCGGATGACGTTGACCTGTGCGTTGTAGGCAGCCACCACCAGGATGTCGGCCGCCTCCAATGGCCGGGCTCCGTCTGCGGTGTGCCAGGAAAGGCCCAAATGGCGGCGCACCTGCCCGACGACCTCGGCAGCCTCCTCGGCCGACGACGTCGTGTTCCCGCTGTGCGGCACCATCACCGTCTCAATCCCCGCGGGCACACCCTCCAGACGGCGCAGATCCGCGGGCGGGGCGGAACGTAACCGGCCTTCGTAGGACAACTCCGAGACGGCCAGGCACAGCTCTGAGTTCATCCGCCACGAGTCGGCCAAGAAGTAGCCAAGCTCGGGCGGCAGCGTGGCGTGGCCTGCGGAAATCCAGCCCAGGGCAGACTCGTCGACCGGCTCGGGGTGCCTGCCCTGGCTGACCTGCGGCAGCTGCTGCGGGTCGCCGAGCAAGAGCAGCCGGCTGCTGGCCTGGGCCACGGCAAGGGTGTTGGCCAGCGAGAACTGGCCGGCCTCGTCAATCACCAGGAGGTTCAGGGAGCCGGCCGGGACGGTGGCGCCGGTCATGGTCCACGCCGTGCCACCGACGAGGGCGCCTCCAGGCGCACCCAACAGCTCCGCAACGTCCTTGCCGGTGCGCCGGGCCCACGGCAGGGCGTCGTTGTGCTTCACGTCTTTTGCCACCAGCGCCGGGTCGACCCCGGCCTTCGTGACGGCGGTCTTCAGCAGGTTCTCCACCACCGCATGCGACTGGCCGACGACGCCGACTTTCCAGCCACGGGCCACGAGCCGGGCGATGACGTGGGACCCCACATGGGTCTTGCCCGTTCCGGGCGGACCCTGCACCGCCAGGTAGGAGTGGTCAAGGGCCAGCACGGCCGCCGTGATGGCTTCAATGAAGCGGTCCGGTCCGGCACCAGGCTGCGGCAGTGAAGCTCCGGCGGCCAGCCTCGGCGGCTGACGCCGGACGAGGTCAAGCGCAGGATGGCGGGGGAAGGAGCCGGACCCCAGGCCGGCGACCACCGTGTCAGCAAGGGCTGCCAGTGCTTGCTCGAGGCTCTTGGTGGCGAGGGGTTGGTCTTCCGTCAGCGCAATGGGGAGGTCATTGTAGGGCGGTATCTTCCGGTGCAGCCGGTCCCGGATGATGACGGTGTCCTTGCCGTCCTCATGCCCCAGCTCCAGGACCTCCGTGCCGAACCATCCGCTCCGCCCAGTTCCGTTCTTGCCGGTACCCTCCAGCCCGGCGGGAAGAGGCAGCTCGTACATGCGGAACCACTTGCTGCCCTCGCGGAGGTCCGACCCGGGACTCACGGAGCCGGTCAGCTTGACCCGCCGCTCCGGAAGTTTGGTCCCTGTCTGATGCCAGTCGTCGAGGAGTTCCGCGGATTCGACGAGGAATACGTTCCGGTCCCGTTCGTGCGTGTCCGGACCGTGCTCACACCGGTCGAAGTGCGCCCACCAGAACGACTTGCGCTCCCGGCGGTGATAGCTCACGGCCGCGGCCAGCATGGCGACGGCCTTACGGTCGTCCTCGGACAAGCCGCTGCCCGGCTCAGCAAATTCCATCAGTGCCAGCTCAGCCGGGGCCAGCGCGGCATCGGCTCGTGCCGAGCCGTCGTCGGGGCCGTCCTCTAAGCCCGCCTCCGCGCCGGACGCCGCGCCCGCCTCCGCGCCGTGCTGCTCCAGCCGGCGTTCCTTGGCCAGCCCGAGCAGCCAGTTCCGGAGCTCCAGCGTGGAGAGGCAGTCGTATTCGTTGTAGTCGGAGATCCCGGCGAGGATTGTGGCCGCTTCGTCGGGCCGCTCATTGTCCCTCGCGTCGCAGAACCGTGCATAGGCAATCACGGAGGCGCCGGCATCCTTCACTTCGCCAGTTCGAAGGTTCGCCCCCATGTAGAGCGGCTCGAGCTTCTTGATGCTGTAAGAGTTCTCGGAGATCCTGATGCTGTTCCGGACCGTTTGGTACAGGTCCACCAGCAGGCCTTCGCGGAGCCACTCGTCCACGATGTCCTCCCCGGCAACGTGCATCACCGAGAGTTTCCGAAGCGCCGTTTTTTCATACGGTGCGTAGTGGTAGACGTGCATGACCGGGTGGTCCCGCCGGCGTTTCTCGACATAGTCAAGGAAATCGAGGAACGCCTGCTTCTCCGCCTCCCGGCTGTGGGCCCAGAATGGCCGGAAAATCCCCGGACTGCCGGGCTCGGTGGGCGCCTCAATCACGCCGAACAGGTACTCGAGCCCCCACACTCCCGTGGCGCGGTCCTGCCACAGCGGATCGCCTTCGAAGTCGAAGAAAATATCGCCCCGGCTCGGTGGGGGCAGCTCGGCCAAGGTTTTCCCGGGCAGGACGCCGTAGCGGATGGTGTGCTCTTCGCCGTCCTTGCGGTAGCAGACTTCGCCGTCGGCAGGGCCAACGCCGCTCTGCATCCGCGCCTGTTCCTGCAGGCGCAGGAGCGTAGGTGTGGGCTTGGTGAGGGTCGCTTGCGCCAGGTCAGTGACTGAACTAATCCCACGTTCGTGGAGGTTCTTGCGCTGCACGGAGTTCATCCGGGCCACGAGGAGGAGATCGTCGGTGGCTTTGACTTGCTCCTGGCAGTAATCGCAGCGGCCACAGGCGGTGAGCCCGGGCGCGCCCCAGCCCACTGGTCCCGGCTGTGCGATGTGCGCGGCGGTCAGCGCGAGGAAACGCTCGCGGCGCTCGCGGAAAACCGGCAGGATCTCGGAGAGTTTGTGGTGGCTTCGCACGTAGTCGAATCCGCCGCCGGGCAGCTGCACCGTCGAGCCGAGGACGAGTGTCACCGCCGGGTCCACCGGGATCCCGGCCTTCAGCAGCTGGTCGCCGTAGGCGGCCAGCTGGAGCAGGGCCGTCACTTTTGCGTGGCGGGCGAGTTTGGTGTCGAACACGGCGTAGCTGCCGTCGGCGTGCCGCACGAGGAAGTCGGAGCGGCCGTGGAACTGGCCGTCGAAGAAGGCGGCCTGGAAGACGACGTCGGCTCCAGCCCGCAGCGCCCCAATGGACTCGGCGTGCTTGGCCGCCAGCGTGGCACGGTCCATGGCCTCGGCCGGGACGACGTCGTACACTCCGTGCCCGGTGGCCGGATCCCAGTCGCCAAACTCCGCCACGAAACCGCCGAGGACCTTGCGCTCGTGGAGGTCACCCAACACCGCTGCATGCTTGAGCATCTCGTCGTCTTCGAACGTAGCCCTGGGGGACCGGCCCAGCTTCTCGTCGAGTTTGCGCAGCAGCTGATACTCGCAACTCGCTGCCATCACGAGGTCGCTCGCGGAGTAGACCAGATCCGGTGATGAGCCCGGTACCTCAGGTTCAAGAAAAAACACTGTGCCCCCGTTGCTGGTGCCCCGTTGTTGGTGCCTCCGCTATTCAAGCTATCAAAGCCGTCTGACAGTTAAACACGGGACCGGAACCAGGCAATGTCCTCTGGTTCCTGTCGCAGGACCGGCGTAGGGTCTGAGGACTATGACCGAACAGCAACCGTATGAGCTGGTCCAGCGCTACGCGCACTTCGAGCTGCGCCGCTATCCCGCGTACGCCGTAGCGGAAATAGAGGTCAAAGCGACCTTCGACCGCGCCGGGAATGCCGCTTTCCGGCACCTGTTCAACTACATCAGCGGCAGCAACACGGCGCAACGGAAGCTGGCGATGACGGCCCCGGTGATCCAGGGGCCCGGGCAGTCGCAAAAGCTGGCGATGACCGCGCCGGTATTGCAAAGCGGCCCGCTGCCGGGAAGCGCAGAGCCCGCTGATTTCATCGTGGCCTTTGTGCTCCCCGCTGGGGTGACGGCGGAGACGGCGCCGGTCCCGGCGAACCCAGACGTTAGAGTCCGGGCCCAGCCAGGTTCCCTGGCAGCCGCCCTTCGGTTCTCCGGCAGCGGGTCGGAGGCGGCCTTTGTACGGCGAAACGATGGCCTCCAGGAGGCACTGAAGCTAGCTGGGCTGAAGCCTGTGGGGCCGCCACGATTCGCCCGTTTTGATCCGCCGTTCAAGCCGTGGTTCCTGCGCCGCAACGAGGTTGTTCAGGACGTGCAGGAACCCTTTACTCCTCCGGGCGAGCCCGGCCGCTGACCGGGGTAAGGCAAAATGGTTTGGTGACCCAACACCCGCAGCGCCCCGCCTCACCCGCCTCGCCCGCCTCCGGTCCGTCCGCGAAGACCGGCTCACCACAGACCGGCACGCCGCACACCCAGGAGTCCGGCATCGCCGCCCAGATCGCCGGCGAGCTCGGCGTCCTGCCGTGGCAGGTCAAGGCCGCCGTGGATCTGCTCGACGCCGGGTCCACCGTGCCCTTCATCGCCCGCTACCGGAAGGAAGCGACCGGCACCCTGGACGATACCCAGCTCCGCGAGTTGGAGGAGCGGCTGCGCTACCTGCGCGAGCTCGAGGACCGCCGCCGGAGTATCCTCGAGGCGATTGCCGCCCAGGGCGCGCTGACCCCGGAATTGCAGGCCGCCGTCGTCGGCGCCGACACTAAGTCGCGGCTGGAGGACATCTACCTCCCGTTCAAAACCAAGCGGCGCACCAAGGCGCAGATCGCCCGCGAAGCCGGACTGGAGCCGCTCGCCGACGCCCTGCTCAAGCGCCCCGAACTGGACCCGGAGCGCGAGGCGGCCAAGTACCTCAACGCCGAACACTCGATCGGGGACCCGGCCGCGGCGCTCGCCGGTGCCCGCTCCATCCTGGTGGAACGCGTAGCGCAGGACGCCGACCTGGCCGCCACGCTCCGGGAACGGCTGTGGACCCAGGGCCGGATGGTGTCCCGGGTGAAGAAAGGCAAGGAAGCCGAAGGCCAGAAATTCAAGGACTACTTCGAGTTCTCCCAGCAGCCGGCCGGAATGCCCTCGCACCGTGTCCTGGCGCTGCTGCGCGGAGAAAAGGACGGCGCGCTGGAGCTGGACCTCGCCGAGGCTGATCCGAACGACGACGCCGCCCTCACCGCCGCCCGCGGCCGGTACGAGGCTGCCGTGGCCAGGTTCCTCGGGGTTGCCGACCGCGGCCGCCCCGCCGATGCCTGGCTGCTGCAGACCGCCCAGCTGGCCTGGCGCTCGCGCGTCCTGGCGCGGCTGACGGCAGACCTGCGCAGCCGGATGTTCGCCGCCGCCGAGGACGAGGCCGTGCGTGTGTTCGCCGCGAACCTGCGCGATGTGCTGCTCGCCGCGCCGGCCGGGAACCGCGCCACCCTGGGCCTGGACCCGGGACTGCGCACCGGCGTCAAGGTCGCCGTGGTGGATGGCACCGGCAAGGTGGTCGCGACGGACACCGTCTACCCGCACGCCCCGGCCCGGAAATGGGACGAGGCGCTGCGGACCCTCGTGGGCCTCGCCACGAAGCACGGGGTCGAACTCGTCGCGATCGGCAACGGCACCGCGTCGAGGGAGACGGACAAGCTCGCCGCCGAACTGCTCAAGCAGCTCTCCTCCGGGCCGGAAAACAAGCCGCAGAAAATTGTGGTGTCCGAGGCCGGGGCGTCGGTGTATTCGGCGTCGGCGCTCGCCGCGGCGGAGCTGCCCGGCATGGATGTGTCCCTGCGCGGCGCCGTCTCGATCGCCCGGCGGCTGCAGGACCCGCTCGCGGAGCTGGTGAAGATTGAGCCGAAGTCGATCGGCGTCGGGCAGTACCAGCACGACGTCACGGCCGCGAAGCTGGACCGCAGCCTGGACGCGGTGGTCGAGGACTGCGTGAATGCGGTGGGCGTGGACGTCAACACCGCCTCGCCCGCACTGTTGAGCCGGGTGGCCGGGGTCGGGCCGCTGCTGAGCGAGAACATTGTGGCGTACCGGAACGAGCACGGGCCCTTCGCCAAGCGCAGCGAGCTGAAGAAGGTCCCGCGGCTGGGCGCCAAGGCGTTTGAGCAGTGCGCCGGCTTCCTGCGGATCACCGGGGGAGCGGAGCCGCTGGACGCCTCCAGCGTGCATCCGGAGGCCTACCCCGTGGCCCGGAAAATCAAGGCGACTGCCGGTAAAGCGCCTGCTGCGGGAAGCTTTGCGGCGCTGAATCCGCAGGACTTCGTGGACGGCTCCTTCGGCCTGCCCACCGTGCAGGACATCATCGCCGAGCTCGAGAAGCCCGGCCGTGACCCGCGTCCGGCCTTCGCGGCGGCAGCGTTTTCTGAAGGCATCGAGAAGATCTCGGACCTCAGGCCCGGCATGGTGCTGGAGGGAACGGTGACCAACGTGGCCGCGTTCGGCGCGTTCGTCGACGTCGGGGTGCACCAGGACGGGCTTGTGCACGTCTCGGCCCTGGCCAACCGCTTTGTCTCCGATCCCCGTGAAGTGGTGAAGTCCGGGCAGGTGGTCCGGGTCAAGGTGCTGGAGGCGGATCCGGAGCGGAAGCGCATCTCGCTCACCCTCAGGCTCGACGACGAACCGGCCTCCGGCGGTCGTGCGGCGGGCGGCCGCAGTGCCGGAGACCGCCCGGCCGGCGGTCGTGCGGACTCGCGGCCGGAACGTCCACGGCAGCCGGCGGCGCAGGCGCAGTCGACCCAGTCGTCGACCCAGTCGTCGACCCAGCCGTCGAATCAACCGTCCGGGAAACCGGCAGCCGACCGGCGGACGCCGGGCAGGCAACCGCAGAAGCCGGCCCCCACGCCGTCGCCGGTCAACACCGCGATGGCCGAGGCACTCCGGAAGGCCGGCCTGGGCAAGTAGCGCCCGGTGCGGCTGCCGCACCACCGTTCGTCGCGGATTCCCTACCGCTTGGCGCATAAGTAGTACGTTTGCTGACGATCTGCACCATGATTGCCGGAGGCAACGGCCCTCTACCGGAAGCTCGGTCAGAGGCCCTGGCAGAGGGCCGTTTCCGCAATGTGCTGGACACCGATGTCCGTTGACGAGCAGGGGAGTACTTATGGGTTGGCTGGACCGCGAACGAACCATCGCCCCGCCGGGATTTAACCGGTGGCTCGTCCCCCCGGCAGCCCTCGCGGTGCACCTGTGCATTGGCCAGGCCTACGCGACGAGCGTCTACAAGACCGCGCTGGTGAAGCACTTCGGCGCGAGCCTGACCGAGATCGGCGTGATCTTCTCCGTTGCGATCGTGATGCTGGGCCTCTCGGCCGCCATCATGGGCACCTGGGTGGACAGGAACGGGCCCCGCAAGGCGATGTTCACCTCCGCCGCGTTCTGGGCGAGCGGCTTCCTGATCGGCTCCCTGGGCATCTTCAGCCACCAGCTCTGGCTCGTCTACCTCGGCTACGGCGTCGTCGGCGGCATCGGACTGGGGATCGGTTACATCTCCCCGGTCTCCACCCTGATCAAATGGTTCCCGGACCGGCCCGGACTGGCCACGGGCATGGCGATCATGGGGTTCGGCGGCGGCGCCCTGATCGCCAGCCCGGTCTCCACGGCCCTGCTGAAAATGTACGATCCCAACTCCGGGGCCAAGGGCTGGGTGGCCAGTGGTGAGTCGGTGGGCAAGCTCTTCCTGACCCTCGCCGTCGTCTATCTGGCCTACATGATGTTCGGCGCGTTCACCATCAGAGTTCCGGCCGAGGGCTGGAAACCGGCAGGTTTCGACCCCGCAAAGGTCAAGGCCGCCTCGCTGGTCACCACGGACAACGTCTCCGCCCGGAACGCGGTCAAGACCAGGCAGTTCTGGCTCGTCTGGATCGCCCTGTTCTGCAATGTCACGGCAGGGATCGGCATCCTTGAGCAGGCCGCTCCGATGATCCAGGACTTCTTCCGCCAGCCCGACGGCACGTCCCTGGCCAGCGCCGCAGTGGCCGCGGGCTTCGTGGGGCTGCTCTCGATCGGCAACATGTCCGGCCGCTTTGCCTGGTCCGCCACCTCCGATGTCACAGGCCGCAAGCGCATCTACATGGTCTACCTAGGCGTCGGCGCCGTGCTCTACACCGTGCTGGCGCTGGCCGGCTCTACGTCCACCGTCCTCTACGTGGCCCTCGCGTTCGTCATCATCTCCTTCTACGGCGGCGGGTTCGCGACGGCCCCCGCCTACCTGCGCGACCTCTTCGGCACGTTCCAGGTCGGAGCCATCCACGGCCGGCTCCTGACGGCCTGGTCCGCGGCGGGCATCGCCGGGCCGCTGATCGTCAACGCTTTCCTGGACGCGCAGGGCAAGCCCGGTGCGCTCAACGCCGCGTCCTACCAGCCCGCCTTGCTGACCATGGTGGGGCTGCTGGTGATCGGTTTCGTGGCGAACCTCTTGGTCACGCCGGTGGACGCACGATTCCACGAACCACGTCCTGGCCGCGTCCGGGCCGAAGAACCTGCCTTGGAGGGCTGAAATGAGTACTGCACAGAGTTCGGTCACACCGTCCACTGGGAGGTTGGTCATCGCTTGGGGGCTTGTCGGCGTGCCGCTCGCGTATGGCGTCTATGAGACCCTCACCCGCGTGGCGGCCCTGTTTGGCTGACACCGTGGTGGCAGAAGTCTTCGGTGGTAGTTCGCGCGCGGTGAGTGTGCCGTTCACACGCCCGGAGGCGTTTACCACCCGCCCCACGCTGCAGGGCACGTTTGGGATGAGCGCGTCCACGCATTGGCTTGCGACGGCGGCGGCCCAGTCCGTGTTGGAGCGCGGCGGGAACGCCTTCGACGCCGCGGTGGCGGGAGCGTTCGTGCTCCATGTGGTGGAGCCGCACCTCAACGGGCCCGGCGGAGACATGACCGGGATCTTCGTCACCGCGGACCGGCCGGAGCAGCCCATAGTCCTGATGGGGCAGGGCCCGGCGCCGGCCGGGGCCACCGTGCAGCACTACGTGGCCGAAGGCCTGGACCTCGTTCCGGGATCGGGTGCCCTGGCCGCCGCGGTGCCTGCCGCCGTCGACGCCTGGCTCCTGCTGCTGCGTGACCACGGGACGTGGGAGCTGGACGCGGTCCTGGACTTCGCGATCGGCTACGCGCGGGACGGCCACCCGATGCTCGGCCGGGTCGGAACCACCATCGCGGCCGTGTCCGCGCTGTTCGAGGCGCACTGGCCCACGTCCGCTGAGCTGTGGATGCCGGGCGGCCGAATCCCGGTTGAGGGCGAGCTGGTGTGGAACCCGGCCTATGCCCGCACCCTGGAACGGCTCGTGCAGGCCGGAGTTAGGGAATCCACCCGCGAGGCGGGAATTGATGCGGCCCGCCGCGAGTGGCGGGAGGGGTTCGTGGCCCGCGCCATGGTGGAGTCGGTTCAGTCCCCGCACCGGCATTCCTCGGGCACGGATCACCGCGGAGTGCTCGCCCTGGACGATCTCGCGGGATTCGAGGCCGGGTATGAGGCGGCCGCCACTGTGGAGTTCCGGGGCCACACGATCGCCAAGACCGGGCCGTGGGGCCAGGGGCCGGCGCTGCTGCAGACCCTGGCCATCCTGTCCGGCTTCGAGGACCGGTTCCTTGATCCGTCCACCGAGCTCGGGGCGCACACCGTACTGGAAGCGCAGAAGCTCGCGCTCGCGGACCGGGAGGCGTACTACGGCGACACAGACGTGCCGCTCGATTACCTCTTGTCGGAGGACTACTGTGCCGGCCGCCGGGCGTTGATCACGGAACGGGCCTCCCACGACTTCCGGCCTGGCACCGTGCCCGGGCTGGCGCCGTACATGCCGCCACTGCGCACCAATTACACGCCGCCGGCGCTCGCGGGCCATGCCTCCGCGGCCGGACTCGGCGTCGGCGAGCCCACCGTGACACCCGCGGGGGAGACCCGCGGCGATACCTGCCATATCGACGTCGTGGACCGCTGGGGCAACATGGTCTCCGCCACGCCGTCCGGCGGCTGGCTGCAGTCCTCCCCGGCGATACCGGAGCTGGGCTTCTGTCTGGGCACCCGGCTGCAGATGACCTGGCTGGAGCCCGGCACGCCGTCCACGCTGACGCCCGGCAAACGCCCGCGCACCACCTTGACGCCCACGCTCGTGCTGCGGCACGGCCACGCCGTGACCGCGCTGGGGTCGCCCGGCGGCGACCAGCAGGACCAGTGGCAGCTGCCGTACCTGCTGCGGACCATCGTGGGCGGGTATTCGCCGCAGCAGGCCATCGACGCACCGACGTTCCATACGACGTCGGTGCCCGGGTCCTTCTGGCCGCGCACCTGGGAGCCCGGTGGCGCCGTCGTCGAGGACCGGCTCGGTGAGGACGTCATCGCGGGGCTGGAACGCCGCGGGCATGTGGTCAGCCGGGCTGGTGACTGGGCGCTGGGGCGGTTGTCCGCCGTCGTGCGGGATCCTGAGACCGGGATCCTGCAGGCTGCCGCAAATGCGCGCGGTGCGCAAGGGTACGCCGCGGGCCGGTAGCGGTTGGCGGTGCGTAGCGGTGGAGCTGAGGAATGCTCGCTTCCTAGCCGGAAGCCTTGAGCCGGTCCATGAAGCGGAGCGACTCGGCAACTATCTGCTGCTGCGCCTCGTTGCGGCTGATGCCCGGCTCGCCGTCCCCGGGCTGCCCACCGTAGTCACCGAAGAACGCGTGCACGCCGCCCACAACCGTTGCGTAGGTGGTGGTTGGCGGGAGCAGGGACCTTGACGCCGCGATCTTGTCCGGCGTGCTCAGGCCATCGTTTGAGCCGGAGATGGAGAGCACCGAGAGGCCCTGCGCGTCCGCCATGTTCTCTGCGGGGTACGAAGCAAAGAGCAGCAGCCCGGCGACGTCGTGATTCGCCGCCGCGAAGGATGATGCGCTCACGCCGCCCAACGAATGACCACCGACGGCCCAGGAAGTGATTTCGGGATGCCGGTCCATGGCTGCACGGGCCTGGGTGGTGTCCAGCAGGGAGACGCCAAGGGGTGGTTTCAGGATGACGACTAGATGACCCGCGTCCGCGAGCGGCTGCAGCAGCTCCTGATAGGCGTGCGCGTCGACCCTGGCGCCGGGGTAGAAGACGAGACCCGTGGTGGCTTTGCCCGCCGGGGCAAGGGTGATCGAAGTGGCGTCTTCTGCAGCCTTTGGCCCGGCTGGCGCGGTCGCGGTGGGTCCATTGGCCGGGACCGCCTTCTCCCGGTCGGGTTGGTGGGGGAACGGGCTAAGCCACATCAGCGCCGCCACGAAACCGAGGACCGTGAGCCTGCCTGCGATCCCGCGGACCAACTGCCAGGTGGAAATGTCACCGCTACGCTGCTGTTTGCCGCCGAACCACCAGCGTCTGACCAGAATCAGCGCCCAAAGAATCCCCAGTGCGACGGCGGCCACCAGGAGAGTTGGCAGGGCGGGGTGGCTGCCGAGGACGGCCGGGTTGCTGAGCAGCATCCAGAGCGGGACCACTATCAGGGCGGCCGCCGCGAGAGCGCCGCTCCCGTTCAGGATCGAGGACTTCCAGGAAGTGGGGTGGGGCCCTGTGGGGCCGGGGCCGGGGGTTTCGGTGGGGTTCGCAGGACGAAAAGGCTGGCCTTCCTTCACGGTTTGATGATAACCCCCGGCAGCGGAACCCATAGGGGTCCGGCGCGACAAAACCCCGTCACCGGCTCGATCAGCGGCCGCTGCGCCCCACCCAGAGCCCATGCAGCAGCGGAAGCACCGATGCGATCATCAGGACATTGCCGAGCACCATGTCATCCGCGCGGACCACGGAGCCGGATACCAGCAGGGCGCCGAAGATCAGCGCCGATGCCGATCGCTGCGCCGTGCGGTCAAGCCGTCCCAGCTGCCGCTCAAGGCGCGGATTTGCTACCGACAGTGAACCGTCCTCGAGCCGGGTTAGCAGCCCATCAAGACGCTTCGGCAGACCCAGCGCCATCCCGGCGGCATCGAGCGCCTGCTGGGCAACGTCCTGCACGATGTTG
The DNA here is from genome assembly GCF_056398725.1 of Arthrobacter sp. 01T425. Classification (NCBI taxonomy): domain Bacteria; kingdom Bacillati; phylum Actinomycetota; class Actinomycetes; order Micrococcales; family Micrococcaceae; genus Arthrobacter; species Arthrobacter sp. 01T425. The sequence continues at coordinate 140,927 of NZ_JBFTPY010000010.1, forward strand.
CCGCGCTCGTCGCGCAGCAGCTGCGCCGCATAGGGTTCGACCGAGTCCCACAGATTGAACCGGGCGTCCAGCGAGCTGCACACCCCCGACGTCAGTGACATCGCCCGGATAATGAGCAGGAAGTTCTCCGGCATCTGGAACGGCAACGAGCGGACCACGTCACCGAACTCCACCGCAAAATCACGGAACTCCCGGGGGTCAACCTCGCGAAGCTCGGCGAAGCCCATCCCGCCAAAGCGGGCAAAGAGGTGCGTCATCGCCCGCTCAAGCTCGACCGTGTCGGCTGAGGGCACCAACACCCCCACGTCGCTGATCGCGGTCATCAACCCTTTGCCGTCACGCGAAGCGGCAGCGATGAGCAGCTTCCGCAGACCGCTGCGTGTGCTCGCCGGAACCTCGCCCATCATGCCGAAGTCGATGAATGTCAGCTTCCATGGGTGCTCCGTGGATGGATCGGCAACCGGCGTGACAAAGATGTTCCCCGGGTGCGGATCGGCATGAAAAAAGCCGCTCGTAAAAATCTGGTCGAACATGACCGAGGCAAAAACAGGGGCGACCTGGGCCGGATCGATGCCCGCCGCCAGCAGTGCCTCCGAGTCCGTGATCTTGATCGCCGTGACGTCTTCGAGGGTGAGCACGCGGCGGGTGCTCCGTTCCCAGACGACCTCGGGCACCTCCACCCGGCCGTCGTCGGCGAAATCGGCAGCGAACCGCCCCGAATTCGCCGCCTCATTCAGGTAGTCGATCTCCTCAAGACTGGTCTGCGCAAACTCCTCGACCAGGGCGGGCATGTCGGCACGATCGGACACCAGGCGCACGTGGCTGAGCCAGCCGCCCACTTTGCGCAGTGCCGCCAGGTCGACGTCGACAATGGCCTTGATGCCCGGCCGCTGCACTTTCAGTACCACGCGGTCGAGCCCGGTGTCGGCGGCGTCGCCCGGGCCAAGCCTCGCCCGGTGCGCCTGCCCGAGGGACGCTGCTGCGATCGGTGTCTCCTCGACCGAGGCGAACAACTGCTCCAGCGGCGCGCCCAGCTCAGCTTCGGCGAGGGCGCGGATCGCGGGGAACGAAACCGGAGGCACCTCGTCCTGCAGCCCCTCGAGTTCCTTGGTGATCTCGGGCGGCAGCACGTCGAGCCTAGAGGACAGGAACTGTCCGACTTTGATCATGAGGCCGCCGAGGTCGACCGCCAGCGCATGGAAGCGTTGAGCGAAGCGCCGCATCCTCTTCGCCCTGGTGCGCTCGGCAATCCGCACCAGCCCGATGCGGGGGAGGAACAGCTCGAACCACCAGGTCGCCGCGAGATGCCATGCGGCGAAGCGCAGGATGCGGCGGTAACGGGCCCGGTGGCCCCGGGCGCCGGGTCCCGGAGCTGCCCGGTCCCGGCGAACCGACATCACCCCGGTCAGCCCTGGGCGAGGATCGCGTACAGCCGGCGGCGCGCGTCATCGAGCACCGCCACGGCTTCCTGCACCTGCTCCGGCGTGCCGGTGCGTCCCACCTGGGAGGCGGCCTGCGCGAGCTCGACGCCCGCCTTGGGCAGCGCCCCGAATCCCGAGCCCGACGCCGGACCCGTCGACTCCCAGGGCGCTGACGTACCGGCACCCGCCATCTCCTCGCGGCCTGCGTCCGTCAGGGAATAGATCTTGCGGCCGTTGGATTCCTCAGCACGGATAAGGCCCTCGTCGGCCAGCAGCTGGAGGGTCGGATAGACGGAGCCGGCGCTGGGCTTCCAGGTGCCGCCGCTGCGCTCCTCGATTTCACGAATAATCTGATAGCCGTGCATCGGCCGCTCGGCGAGCAGTGCCAGCACAGCCGAGCGCACCTCGCCACGCCCCGCCCGGGAACCCGAGCGCTTCTCGAACCTCGAACGCAACTCCTCTACGGCCTGCCACATGCCGTCGACATTGTTGCCGCGAAATCCGCCTGCCGGGTAAGAACTGCGCATCATGCTCTCCTCATGGACAACCGTGAACGATATACAACGATAGCCAACGATACACGCGCAGATTTGCGAAACCAAGAGCGCCGGCGATCCACATCTTGCATCGTGATCCGACAGCCGTCAGCGTTCTTTTTTGCGGTTTCCCGGGCCTGCTGAGCGGGCTCACGGCGCTTACTTGCATGCTGCCAGGCCAGTCCTGCCTGAGTGCCCAAAATAAATCCACCGAACCATACGCTTTTCCTACTTCAGGATTGGTCGCCACGGTCGATCTGGAGATTTCGCGACGTGCAAATCACTAGCGCCGTTGAGCGCGGCGGCCGGCCTTTTGTCCTCGGAGCATTGCTGAGTATTCCCCCAACGCCTAACCCGGCACGACGATGGCCGTTGAGTACTCAACCCAATCCTCCCTCCGGCCCTCCCGAAAAAGGCGATCGGCAATCCGCTGACACTCCTGCAAGTCGCTCCAGGGGCTCCACTGATTCAGCATTGTGGTCAAAGGCCCATGTGGTTCAGAACGACTCCAACTTATGTCTGTAACTCGGAATCGCTGATTACTAATCCAGTGGGATACTCGACCCATTTTTCCAACTCGCCGTCCCGGAACAAGCGGGCCGCGACGATCTCACATTCCTGCCAATCGCGACACCATTTAGTGGTTAGAAAGTGGTCAGGCGAGTGGCTTCTGCGTCGTTACCCGTCATCCATTCCGGGCCCAACGACGCTGATCCGGGGTTCCCGAGGAAATCTGTCAGTGCCGCCTCGACAGGTCCGAGGTCGTTAACGAACCGAGAAGGAATGAAGCCCGTCGCATCACCCATCGGCACATCCACCGATTCATCCTTCGCTTGTCCGGGCCGCAACAACACCGCCCAGGAACTCTCCTGGTCAGCATCAGCATTCCGGTGACAGACCATCCCCAGCCCAACATCACCGGCCACCTCAAAACGTGCCGACCCATGCTCAACAGCCAGCCGTCCACGCAACTTCCCGTCCAAGGAATGCAGCGCAGCACCAGCCGCCTCACGTGCCTCCGCGACGGTGCTAAGGCCCCGCCCATCAACAAGCCACTCCGCCTTATTTGTGGTTTCCCGGCTCGGCTTAGCGGGCTGACGGCTCCGCTTATTCGCATGCTGCCAGGCCAGTCCTGCCTGAGTGCCCGAAATAAACCCACCGAACCACGCGATTCCGGCTGGGCCCAACACCAAACAGAGAACGAGGGAAAGCACCAAAACCAACATGGCTAGCCATCGCCAGGGCGGTGAGAAACGCAGCAACCACACACCCACGGCCAGGCCGGCGAGTAGTGCCACGACCTCCTGTGACACGTGGTCCTGAGGTCCTACCAGGATCACCGCGACCGTTGCGCTCAATAACACGCCACTAAGGATCAGAGCATTCCTTACCGGATGCTCAGCTTTTCTTCCCACAACAACCAACCCTTTCTAGGCCTGTTTTGCTCACCATCCGAGTGCGCTCTGGAGTTGGTCGCCACCGACGCCGACAGTGCCACCTCCAAAGGCGCCTCCCCACAGTCCCACGGTATTCGTCTGGTTGTAGTTAAACATGCCGTTCACAGTCCGAGGCGCAAAGTACGGCATCTGCCTTAGCGTGCTAACGCCTGTCTGGTTGAACGCCGGTATGCGCCCCACAGGTATCGCGGCAGCACCCGCTCCAAACAGGCCTGTTGCCCCGGCCTTCGCGGGGTCAATGGGATCCCCGGCGACGACGTTCTCCAGCATCGAACCTGTTCCCGCACCAACGCCACTGATGGCCATCGTTCCGGCCTTGGCAACCACGCCGGTCGACGACAATGACATCCCTCTGGCGAGGCTGCCGCCGGCCGGCCCCGCGAGGCCGCCTACGGCACCGGCGAAGCCACCACCAGCGATCTTGCCCGCAAAGTCCCAGCCGTTATTGATGCGCCCGCCTTTCTGATAAAGGTAGCTCGCGGCACTTGCACCCGCACCGACGACCCCGTTGGCGCCAGCACTTACTCCGAGCGCTGCTGCAGCCTGTCCGGCCGGCGCACCCGCGAGGACGCCCCTAGTCCACATGGCCGCGCCGCCACCTGCAGCACCGGTAGCCGCGCCTATCGCGGTGTTGCCGAGGACCGACCACCAGTCGACCGAACCCTTCTGCGATTTCTGGGAAAAGACCGAGAGGCCACCCGAGCTCAATGCCCCGGCGATAGCTCCTGCCGCGATGATGTTGAGCCCCGGCACGAACAATGCAGCAACGCCAGCGGCCACGGCGAGTCCCGCAACGACGTACTCCCAGTGGCTCCCGGCCGATTTGTCGTAGGCCTTCAGCTCGTCATCAGTGAGCGGACGCAGCCCGGTGGGGTCGGTGGTGTTGAGGGGGTTATTGCCGGCGTAGGCGTAGGGGTTGCCGTCCCAGCCCGCGCCGAGGACGGGGGAGAGAGGATCGGTGGAGAGGAAACCACGAGTAGCGGGGTCGTACGCACGTGCCCCGAGCCACTCCAGGCCAGCGATGTCCAGGCCGCCGTTGCCGGTCAGAGTGATCCCGGCGGGCAGCACACCGGCCAGCCCGGACACCGAACCCAAACCAGCGGCACCACCAACGGCAGTGCCACCCGGGCCAGGGACTGCCGGCGCGCCGATGACGGCCCAGGGGTCGGACTGGTCGGTGGGGCGGGCGGCCCGCCAGCCCGGCGCGATCCAGGCGTCCCCGATCCCGGTGACACCACCAGGCAACGAAAGGACCTGTTCACCGCCGAAGCCGGCCAGGGTGGGGATGGGGGTGGCGGTGTCCCACCACAGCTCCGACCCATCGATAGCAGCCAGCTCGCCGAGGGCGTCCACCCACAGCTCATGCCGGGAGGTTTCCATGCCGTCGGGCGTGCGGTCGGCAACGCTCTTCAACTGGCCGCTCTGACCCCACGAGTACTCGGTCCAGGACCCGTCCGGCCGGATCAGCCGGGTACGGCGGCCCAGGCCGTCATGAACATACTCAGTCCGTGAATCGTCAGCGTCCGTGACGGCGAGGAGCTGTCCAGCGGCGTCGTACTCATAGACCCGGGAGCCACCCGGCGTGGATTCCCGGACAAGGCGCCCGCCGGCGTCGTACATCCACTCGGAGACCGCAGAGGGAAGCCGCGGCTCCCCGTTCCGGGTGGTGGCGGCCGAGACCATTTGGCCGGCCCCGTCATACCCGTACTGGGTCACAGTACCGGCGCGGGTCAGGGCCGTGATCCGGCCGTCCTCGTCCCGGCCGATCAGGGTGACATCGGTCGAGAGCGGGTCAGAACGGTCCGTGCGGCTGTGCTCGGACAGGCTCCCGTAGCGGTAGGCCCATTCCTGGACCAGGTTCCCGGCAGTGGCTGCGGTGATACGCCCCGACGCATCGTGGGAGAACACGGCCTCCCCGAGCCGGGGGTTGCTGACAGCGGTCACCCGACCTGCGGCATCCCGGACATAAGTGGTGGTGGTTCCGTGCGCGTCGGTGAAACCGGTGCGGTTCCCGTCGGCGTCGTACTCCCACGACATTCCCCGGCCGCCGCGGGTACGGGACGCCAGCCGCCCGCAGCGGTCATACGCGAGCTCGTGCTCGACGGCCAGCCCGTCAGTGCCCGTGTAATCGGTAATGATTACGCGGCGGCGGATCAGGTCGCGTTCGACGCCGGCAATGAGCTTCCCGTCGAACGAGGTGGAGGATTCCCGGCCGGCCCGGTCATACGTCCAGGTTGTGGTGTGTCCGTCCGGGTCGGTCTGGGACAGTTGCCGCCCGGCGGGATCGTAGGTGGCGGTGCTCATCCGCCCGAGCGGATCGGTGACGGAATCAACCTGGTCCGTGGCCGTGTAGGTGCGGGTGGTCACCCCGCCCAGGGGATCGGTGATCCGGACCAGGCGCCCGCGGACGTCGTACTCGAACCGGGTCCGGCCGCCCACGCCGTTGACGGTCTCGGTCAGTTCCCCGGCGGTGTTGTATTTGAACCGGCGCGTGCCGTACCAGGAGTCCTGGCTGAACGTCAGCCGCCCGGCCTTGTCGTAGCCGTACCGGGAAACGCCCTGGCCGGGGGTGCGGCGCAGCACAAGCCGTCCGCACGGGTCGTACTCGAAGGTCTCGACCTCGCCCGTGGGCAGCGTCCGGGAAATGACGCGCTGATCGGCGTCGTAGGCCAGTTCCGTGACCGCGCCGAGCGGGTCCGTGGTTTTCCAAGGCCGTCCGCACACGTCGTACTCGTACCGGGTAACGGCACCGCTGGGGGAGGTGATCGACGTGATCTTCCCGGCCACGTCCCGGCCCAGGACCGTCAGGCCGCCGTCGCCGTCGACGAGCTCCACCGGGTTGCCCGCCGCGTCATAGGAGATGAGCTCCGCGGAGCCGTCCACCCCCTGGACCTGCCTGGGGCGCCCGTACTCATCGAAGCTGTACGTCGAGGATGCGAACGCGTTCGTCAGCGTCGCCGTCCCGGCCTTGCGGTCCGCGGTCGCGTCTGTGCGGACCCCGGTGGGGTCGACGACGGCGGTCAGGGCGCCGATCTTGTCGTACTCCCGTACCCAGTCATGGCCGGCGGGGTCCGTGATCCCGACCAGCCGGGAAAGCGTGTCATGGACGAAGCCCCAGCGGGCACCGTCGGGCAGCACCGCGGCGGTGACGTTGCCGAGCTCATCGAAGACCCGCTCAATGGCCCGGCCCAACGGATCGATTGTCCGGACCAGTTCACCGTTGACGGCGTATTCGAGTTCGGTCCGCCCGCCGTCCGGGGCGACGAACGCCGTCGTCCGCCCCGCCGAATCGTGTTCGAAGGCCCAGGCGGCGCCGTCCGGGTCCTCGCGCCGCACCAGCAGGCCCGCGGCGTCGTAGCTGAAACGGGTCTCAGCGCCCGACGGGCTGATGGCCGTGACCGGGCGGCCCGCATGGTCACGGACGATCCTTGCGATGTCTCCTACAGCGTTCCGTGTCGCGACCAGGTCCCCGAACCCGTCGTACTCAAAGCCGACCGTCACTCCGGCCGGGTCCACTACTTGGGCCAGTTGCCCGTTCCGCCACTGAAGCTCGGTGCGCCCGCCCAGCGGGTCCAGGATCACCGAGGGATCCCGCGACACCTCATCGGCATACTCATACGAGACGACCGACCCGGACTCCGTCACCAGCGTGGTGATGCGGTCTTGCTCATCCCAGCCGTAGGTGAGGTCCGCGCCTTCCGGGGTCACGGTCCGGGTCTTCCGGCCCCGCCCGTCGTAGGCGTGCACCGTGACCGTCCCGTCGCGCTCCGTGAACGACACCAGATTTCCGTGGCCGTCATACGCCATGGACTGACGCTGGTCATGGGAATCAAGCACCCCGACCAGGCGGCCCTTCGCATCGGCGATCCACGAGTTTGAGCGGGTACCGTCCTCATCCGAAACCACCGTGACCCGGCCCGGCAGATACGCGAACCTGGTCCGGCGCCCATGCTGGGAGGTCTGCAGGACAACCCTGCCGTGTTCGTCGTAGGTGTTCTCTGCCTCGAGAACGCCCGCAGCCGAGACCACGGCCTCGATCAGGCCCTGCTCATTCCACCGGTAGGTGCGCGTCCCCAGCCCGGTCTCCACACGCGTCAGCCTGCCAGCGGCGTCGTACGCGTACTCCACCCGGCGCCCGTCCGAGGCCCTCACCACGGCAACAAGCCCGTCCACGTACTCGACGTCGAGGAAACGGCCCCGCACATGCGCCAGCCGGGTCACCAGTCCGGCACTGCCGGCGTCAGCTGGCTCTTCCCGGAGAACGGACGCCGTCCGGCCAGGCCCGGACCCGGCACCGAGCCACACGCCGGCCAGGCTGTAAGCCCACCACGCGCCCTGGTTGTCCCGGACTACCAGGAGCTCGACCGTACCGTCAGGCAGGGAGCCCAGCTCCGCCAGGTCAGCAGCTTTTGCATGCTCGCGGGCCAGCCAGTAATTCTCTCCCACACCCCTGCCCCAGCCGGTGCCCTCCCGGGGGAAGTCCACGGCCCGGCCGTCGGCCATCACCCACCGGCAGCCCTCATCCGAGACTGTGAGGTACTGATCCAGAACCGAGGCCCACCCAGGACCAAACACCCCGGGCATCTCCAAACCTGACGCCAGCGAGTTGTACATCCGAGACAGCACCGCGTTTGAGGCAACCCCGGCGAACCCCAGATCCGTTTCCGGCTCGATGAAGTTTCCCGTTGAGGTGTTCACGGGATCATTGGCGTACCCGCTGGTCGGCATCGCACCGGCCGCCGTGGGCGGATCAATCGCCAACGAGGACCGGGTCGCACTCACCCCCGCCGCAGCGAGCGCCTCGTTCACCGCCGCGTCTGAAACACTCGACACAGCCCCCTCGCCGCCGGCGGCGGCAAATGCATCCGCAACCGTCACCGCCCATTTCGCGTCGTTCTCGTTCGCCTGCAAGTACCGCCGGTATGCGGTGATCACTCCGGACGCGTCTATTGAACCCCAGTAGCAAGCAGACGCGAACGAGGACATTTGCCCGTGCAACGAGCCCGGCTCGGCCGCCAAACCGTCGTCCAGGCCCCGCGACCCTGCCGCGAAGGACCGCAGATCAGCCGGCCGCGCCGAGGACGTCCCGCCTCCATACCCGCCACCGGGCGCCGGGGTTTCCCGTGAGCCCAGGGCCGCCGAGGCCGGAGCAAACGACGGGGCCGGACCCGGATCCGCGTTCGGCCGCTCCGACTCACCAAAAAACCAGTCCCTGGCCTGTTCGAAGCCGTTCCGGTCGTTGTGCTCCCGGACCCACTCGTTGTTCCGCCGGCGCCGATCATCCTCATCACGCCCGGCCTCGATCATCTGCCCCACATAGCCGGCGACCGTCCGCAATGCTGAGGCCAGGGCCGCCGCGTCCCCCGCAGCCGTTACTGCGTTCGCCGCGAACAGGTCCGAGAAATGGCCCTTGAAGTCCGTCTTCGCCGTGGAAACATACGAAGCTCGCGACCCCGCCTGCCCCTCAACCCGCGACGCCGCCGATTCAAATACCGACTGCACCGCCTCGGCCACGGCATAACTGAACCGCCCGCCATGAGAAGCATCCGACGCCGGCAACAGCGGCACCTCAACGAAATCGGTCACAACCAAAGCCCCCCACAGAACAAGAACTGGAACAGAAAGACAAACCACCAAACGTGCATCGGCCAGGTATCCGCCCACTCACCAGAGCGGCGCGACTACCTGGCCCTCACGCAATCACATACAGGCTCAGGCGCCGCCGCCAGCAGAGAAGATGTCCTGCGAAATCTTCTGCAGCTGCCCCCGCAACTGCTCGAGTTCCTCCTTGGCCTTGTCCAAAGCAGCCTTCGTCTCCGGCCACGTAGAACCTCGGAACTGCGCAGCCAGGGGACCATCCCAAATATTCGGATCTGACAAAACTCGTCCCTGCGCATCCAGCGCCGAGATCTGATCCGTGAAACCACCGTTAATGATCGACTGCACCTGCCCAATCGCAGCCTTCGCTTGCTCAGTAGACAACACACGCGACATAGAAATTCCTCCCAAGAGACAAGCGCTTCTCCGCCGGACACGTAACCGCCGACGACCAGACGGTGCCGACGCTACCAACACACGTCAATAAATCCAACAAAAAGAAAAACTAGGACGGCGGGACATGACCGCCCAAGTCATGCGCATGACACAGGCAAACCGCGATTAGTCCATTCGTGAGTGAAACCCCGTATCATGCTGAAGGCACCATGAACGGAAGAGGGGACGATCATGTCCAGACGGACTACCACGCACCAGCACATCCCGGGGCGCCGCATCGCGCCCGGCCGGGCGCTGGGCGCTTTCCTTGCCGGCCTGGGGCTGATCGCGACGACGTCGTGCGGCCCGGCCCCCGAGCCGGAGTCGGTGTCCAATCCGGTCAAGCTCCTGCAGAGCGTGCGCGTGGGCATGTCCCCGGCCGCCGGGGTCGAGACGATCGAAGGCACCACCATCTCTGTGTCCGCGGCCGGCGACTCTTCTGCAGCGGACACGAAGTACGACGCCGCCCAGGCGGTGGGCGAACTGCCGGTGCGAGTGAGCCTGCAGTACCGGGCCGGCGACAAGTCCGGCTCCGACCTCACCGAGCTTCAAGGCCACACCGGGCCGGTCGAGATCGACCTGACACTGGAGAACCTCACGGTTAAGCCGCGGGTCATCGAATACGATGCCGCGGGCCAAACCCGCTCCGATACCGCCCTCGTGGGCGCCCCGCTGACTATCGCCGCCTCAACGAAGCTCACCGGTGTACGGGCCGACGACGTCACCGCCGGCTCTGCGGACGGCGGACCGGGCACCAACGGCGTCCTGAGCAGCACCGAGGACGGTGCCACCGTGGTGCAGTGGGCCACCGTGCTGGCCCCACCCCGTTCGGGTGCGAGCACCACGCTGCGCCTCGTTGCTGAGGTCAAGGACTTTCAGGTCCCTGCTTTCGACGTGGCGGTCCAGCCGGGCCTTAACACCGACCTCAGCGCGGACGGCGTGCTCGCCGGCGCGTTCTCTTCCGGCGCAGGCTCCGAGATGGGGCTGCAACGCCGCACCATCTCGCTGGTCTCGGACGTCAACACCGTGTTGACCAAGGCCGGATCCACCATCACCGAGGTCCGGCGGAACCTGCAGGAGACCTCTCAGACCTTGGGTGCGAAGACGGCGGGCGAGCTGCGCGATAACTCCACGGCCCTGGCCGCAACCATGGTGGACCTGAAGGAGCAGCTGAACACTCTCGGCGCCGACCTGGAGGCCGCGACGAAGTCAACCCAGTCCACGACTGCGTCCCAGCTGAAGCTGACCGTCGCCGCCGTGGACGCGATGCTGGGCGACACTTCGGCCGTGCCCGCGACGGCTCCCATCAACGGTGACGGCTGCACTGCGGAGGTGCCCAAATCGGGGAAGGCGGCCACGGTCTATTCCAGCATCCAGACCATGGCCTCGCAGCTCGACGCCTACGCGAAGGTGAGTGCGGGCTGCCGGGATATCGTGGCGGGCGCCATCAGGGCCACCATGGGCCCCGAGGACCCCACCGCGGAGGAATGCGCGGAGCAGGGCTCGATGACATGCTCCCTTTACGGCTCTGCCGTGACCGTCACCGGCGCGTTGCTGGGCCTGGTGAAGAAGGGCGACGAGCTTGTGGCGGACCTGCAGCCGCAGATGGTCGAGGGCGCGATCAAGGATCAGGAGGCTGCCGCCGTCACGCTGGAGAAGGTGCGCGCCGATTTCGCTGCGGTCCTCGACGGCGCCGAGACCACGGAAGACTACAAGACTGCCCTCGCAAACGTGGAAGAAGCGATCAAGTCCGCCCGGGGCTCCGTCGCCGCGACCCGGGACGCGGCCGCTGCGGTCCGCGGCAGCATCGACGGCCTGCGGCAGAAGCTGGGCGATATCAAGAAGACTGCGCAGGACGCCCGGGGCGAGTTGGGTGACCGCTCGCTGCTGAACGGCTCGATGACGCAGCAAACGCAGCGGCTCGCCGACGAGTTGTGCAAGATGGCCGACGGCGCCTTGCCCCGCGAGGGCCGACTGTCCGCCGAGCAAGCGGAGCGGCTGCGTTCCTACCTGACGTCCGCACCGTGCGAGCCCACGGATGAAAGCGGAAATCCCGCGCAGGAACTGCGCCCGCCGCTGGGGTTCAAGGACCCGCTGGACGATCGGATCCAGGCCCAGACGGCCGCCTGGGACGCGGTCCTGGCGGCCACCGACACCACCGCCCCGGACGAGGAGATCGGCCAGGCGTTCACCACTTTGGGGACGACGATCGACGACATCGACGCCAAGCTCGACGCCATCAAAGAAGCCACGAAGGCGCTCGACGGCGCCGCCACGGGCGACGTCAACAGCAACAAGCGCGAACTCGTTGCCCTGGACGCCGCGCTTGGTAAGGCGATCGACTCCTCCGGCCGGGTCGGCTCGACGCTCGCGAAGCTCAAGGAGCAGCAGGACGGGCTCGGCGACAAGATCAAGAAGTCCATGCGCGAGGTCTCGGCCGAGACCGCCGCCGAGGTCTACAAGACCGTGGACGAGCAAGTGCGCCGGGTCGCCGAGATCGGCGACGCGGGCTCCGACGCCGTGATCACGGCCTTCAACCGCTCTATCTCCGGTTTGAAGTCCACCTCGGACGAGGTGGTGAACGACGCCGAGGGCACGGTGAATAAGCAGCGGGACGAACTGCGCGGGCAGAGCGACGCGCTGGCCGCATCCCTGGACAAGGGCACGCAGTCCTCGCTCGCGAACATCGCCTCCAGCACGTCCGGCTCAACCCGTGACGTCGAGGGCGCCAGCGCCCTCCTGTCCTCAAGCCTCACCAAGGTGATGCTCGACCTGGGCGACCGTTCGGTGAACGGATCCGGCCTGCTCGGCTCCATGGCCACAAGCGCCGCCAAAGCCGACACCGCTGACTATCAGCTGGCACTGGCATCGCAGAACGCTGAGGGCTATGCCAATATCCGCTCCAGGGACGTGGCGGGGCTGCTCCTGCGCCAGGCGCAGTTCAAGGCTTCACTCACCGCGGTCGACGAACTGCCACCGTTCCACCTCGAGGTGCCGGCCGGCGCCACGTCGCAGACCCTGTACACACTGAAGATCGGCGGCACCGCATGAGCTCCCGCACCGGGCTCACGACCCTGATCGTCGCGGGCATCACTGTCGTCCTCGCGGCTGCGATCGCCCTGACGACCGTGGCGCTGAGCCGTCCCAAGGAGGCATCACGGCCCGATCCGGTAGCAGCGACGGTTCCCGTTGCGCTGCAGGCCGAGGGCCTGCCGAAGGACTTCTCCATCGGCGTCGTCCTCACCCTGGGCCAGTCCGGCGAGCCCGGCTCCGAGTACAACCGGGCGGCACAGGGCGCGATCGTCGCCGCACAGCGCTTTGCCAAGGGCGGCGCCACCGTCGCCCTCGTAGCCCAAAACGACCGCGGCACGGAGGATGGCGCCCGCGCCGCCGTCCACGCGCTCGCCGAACAGGGAGCATCGGGTGTCGTCGTGGCGACCACGGGTGCGCCGGCCCGGGCCGCGGCAAAGACCGCCGAGGAGCTCGGCCTCCCGGCGATCCTGCCCTACGCCGAACCATCGGACCCCGCGCAGACCACCTGGACCACGAGGCCGTCGGGCGCATCCGTCGCGGCCGCCCTTCGCACCGCGCTGAACGGCAAAAACAGGGTGCTGCTCGTCGGGGACGGCGGCGAGGTCCCTGCCTCGGTCGGGATCTCACAGACGCTGAACCTCGATGGCTTCGACGCGGTGACGGACCTGGCCCAGGAGGCCGCCATCCGAACAGGGGACCAGCTGCGCCCTCCTGCCGAGGACGCCCCAGCAGGCGCCGGGTCCACGAGGGTCGCCGAGCCCGCGGACGCCGTGGTTGTTTCGGCCGCCACCCCGCAGCGGCTGGCCCGGCTGGTCCAGGCCCTGCAGGCCCGCGACGTGTCCGTCCCCGTGGTCATACCGGACGGCGCCACCGCCCCGGCCTTCGCCTCCACGCTCGCCGAACTCGACGGCGCCGCCTCCGGGCAGCTGGTCAGCGTTGCCCCGGCCGGCGGCGATGCCACGGCGCTCCAGCAGGACGCCCAGGGGCGCGGGATGTCCGCATTCCTGTCCGCCGTGCGCCTGGCCTCCGGCGACCCGAAGGTCAAGAACCTGACGGGCGATGCCGCGTTTTCCGCCGACGCATGGGCGGCGGACTCACGAAGCCACGACGCCGTCGTCGCCCTCGTACGGGCGGCCGCGTCGGCTGGAAGCGGCGAGCCGTCCAAGATCGGCGCGGCGTTGCACACCATGTCCTTCGGTCCTGGTGACGGCCTCGCCGGGCCGGCGCTGGATTTCTCGCGCTCCGCGGCGCTGACCGCGGAGGCAATCCCGGTCTACGCTTCCCCACAGGATCTGGGTCTGCGCCCGCCGGATGAGGCCGCTCCGCGGCTCGTCTGGGTGCCGGCGCCGGCAAACCCCTGACCACCTGCCCCCGGCTCGCCCCAAAGCGGGCGGGGACCATCCACCACTGAAGGAGCGCCCCGGTGCGTGTGCTGATCGACCTGGACGAGCGTCGCTTTGAGTGCGACGTGGCTCACGCCGCGCCCGCCACGACGCTGACAGACCTCGTGGAGGCCGCCGGTGGCCCGCGCCTGGCACCCGATGAGGCGGTGTTCGTGAACGAGGCCGAGGTGCGTGGTTCCACCCCCGTCTCAGAGCTGATCTTCCTGGAGGGTAGCCGCATCTCGCGGGCGCCGTGGCAGATTCCGCAGCGCGTGCGCGGCTGGAGCGTGACGCTCGCAGGCGGCCAGAGCACCGGCGGCGTGATTGACGTTCCGCACGGGCGAGAGATGCTCATCGGCCGGTCCCCTCACGCCGATCTGAGCCTTCCGACCGAAAGCGCGTCATGGGACCACTGCCGCCTGCGCCGGGAGGAGGACGGGCTGCGGGTGTTCGATGGCGGGTCCACGAACGGCACCCTCGTCAATGGCGAGCCGGTGGGGGAGGACGGGGTCCTGGTGACAGAAACCGCCACGATCACGGCGGGCGGCGCGGTGCTCCTCCTGCGCCGGTCCCTGGACGAGACGCCCGCCCCGCCGCCTGGCAGCCTGCACAACCTCACGCCGGCGGCGACAGCGCCCTTCAACCGGCCTCCCCGCCCCGGGCAGACCCCGGCGGGCGAGCCCCTGGTCCCGCCGGGCCGCAAGGACGTGCCGCCGGCCAGCAAATTCAGCTACATCACGGTGCTCGCGCCCCTCGTGATGGCGGCGGCGATGGTCTTGATCCTGCGGGACTTGCGCTTCGCGATGTTCGCCATGCTCAGCCCGGTCATGGCCGTGGGCATGTGGTTCGAACAAAAGCGCCGTCACGCCCGGGGCCTCAAAGAAGAGGACGAGCGCTTCGCCGGGGCGCTCCAGGGATTCGAGCGGCAGATCCGCGAAGCCGCAGCGACGGAGACCGCACGACGCCATCGGATGATCCCCGATCCCGCGACCGTAGTCCGGCGCCCCGCACTCCCCGCCACGTCCTTGTGGCAGCGCCGCGCCGACGCGGACGACTTCCTGGCCCTGCACGCCGGCACAGGTGACGTCCCCTGGAAGCCCGAGGTGGACCGCACAGCCGGGTCGCGGCTGGATGAGAAGGTGAAGGACTCCCTCGCGGCCGCGCGCCTTCAGGCCGCGCCCGTGCTCGTGGACCTGACCGACGCCGGTGTGGTGGGTATCGTCGGGCCGCGGGAGGGGACTCTGGCGCTCGCGCGATCCCTCCTGGCCCAGGCCGCGGTGCACGTCGGCCCAGCCGACCTGACCATCGGCGTCTTCTGCGACGCCGGACGCGCTGACGAGTGGGAGTGGGCTTCATGGCTGCCGCACACGCGCCAGGCCGGCAGCAGCACGGGCGAGCGGTGGATGTCCGCGGACCGCGAGGCGAGCCTGGCCATGCTGCGCACGCTCAAGGACGCTGTGCAGGAGCTGCCCACACCAGCGATGCTGGTGGTCCTGGACTCCGAGGTCCTCACGGAGGGCAGGGACTCACCGGCACGCGCGCTGCTCGGCACGGGCCGCTCCGTGCCCGGGGCCCATGGGAGCCCGCAGCAGCGCCCGTCCCGGGTGGCGGGCATCGTCATCGCGACTTCGGAGGAACAGTTGCCGGCCTCCTGCACCACGATCATCAGGGTCGGTTCGGACGCAGCGGCCACTGTGGACCAGCCGGAGGACCTGACCCGCGTGGAGGACGTCATCCTGGCGGGCCTGGACCAGGAGGAGGCCCTGCGCTGCGCAATGCGCGTGGCGCACTTCGACGATCCGGAGCTGAGCGTGCCCGGGGCCTCGCTGCCCCCGCTTGTGCGGCTGCCCGGGCTCCTCGGCTACGACCGCCCGGACTCGACCACGATCCGTCGCATGTGGCAGGCTCCCACCGGAGTCTCCACGCCGATCGGCACAGGGGAGAACGGCACCCTGACCCTGGACCTGGTCAAGGACGGCCCGCACGGCCTGGTGGGCGGCACCACAGGCTCCGGCAAGTCCGAGTTCCTCCGCTCGCTTGTGGCCGGCCTCGCGGCACGCAACGATCCGACGCGCCTGAACTTTATCCTCGTCGACTTCAAAGGCGGGGCGGCCTTCAAGGCATGCGAACGCCTTCCGCACACCATTGGCACGATCTCCAATCTGGACGAGCAGCTCGCCGACCGGGCCCTCCGCGCCCTGGAAGCGGAGATGGAACGCCGCCAGCGGGTCTTCGCGGAGGCCGGCGAGGGCATCGACAACCTGAACGCCTACCTGGCGACGAACCCGGCCGACCCCATGCCCCGGCTGCTGCTCGTGATCGACGAGTTCGCCATGCTGGCCAAGGACTTCCCGGACGTGCTCAAAGCTCTCGTCAGCGTGGGGGCAGTGGGCCGCACCCTTGGTGTGCACATGATCCTGGCGACGCAGCGCCCGGCGGGCGTCGTCAGCGACGACATCCTCGCGAACACCAACCTTCGGGTGGCGCTGCGGGTGCAGAGCCGCGACGACTCCAACAACGTCATCGGTGTGCCCGCCGCCTCGGCGATCGGCCGGGCCCAGATGGGCCGGGCATTTGTGAAACTGGGCCAGGACGACATCACCCCCGTGCAGACGGCCCTCGTGACCGGGCGGGCGCAGCTCGGCGCCGGGCCTGCCGTGGACGTGCGCGAGATCCGCCAGTTCGGCGTCCCCGTGCCCGCGGCGGCGCCGCCACGGTCTGCGGCCGTGGACGAGAACGACCTCGAACTGCTCATCGACGCCGTAGTCGCAGCCAACGCCGAGGCAGGGTACGCCGAGCCGCGGCAGGTCTGGCCGGAGGCCCTGGGCGAGCGTGTGGAGCTGGAGGGTTACCTTCCTCAGCCGAACGGCGGCCGTCGCGCCGCGCCGTCCGACACTTCCACCGATCCCGCACGCCGGCCGCTGCCGTTGGTGGGCGCCGTCCGAGGCTCCACGGTCCAGGTGGCAATCGTCGACGAGCCGGAGCTGCAGCGCCAGTCCGCGGCGGGATGGGACATGTCCGTGGGGAACCTGATGCTCATGGGCGTGGCCGGCTCCGGCACGAGCACCACACTGGCCTCGATCGCGCTGACGCTGGCGAAGGACGCCGATCCGGCCGAACTGGACCTGATGATCCTCGACATGGGCTCCCGTGAACTCGAAGCCCTGGAACGCCTGCCGCACACCGTGGCGTATGTGGGAACCGGGGCCGGTGCCAAGGAGCAGCAGGCCCGTTTCCTGCGGCACCTGCACACGGAGCTCGAGAGCCGCCGCGCCGAGCCTGGCAGGCACCGCCGCACCGTGGTGCTGCTGGACGGCCTGGCCTCGCTGCGGGACGAGTTCCAGGATTTCGAAGGGCAGCAGCTGCTGGCGCTGCTGTATCGGGCGTACGCGGACGGCCCGGCGCTGGGACTGTCCTTCGCGGTCTCCACCACACGCGCCAAGGCGGTGCCCTCGGCCATGAACGAGGTGACGCTGCAGAAGTGGCTCTTCCGGCTGGCGGACGACTACGACTACTCCTCGCTCGGAGTCCGGGGCAAGGAAATCCCCGCGGCGCTTCCTGGGCGCTGCGTGGATCCCCGCACCTCGCTCCAGATGCATGTGGCCACGCCCGGTATCGGGGTCGAGGCTGCGGTGGATCGCGTGCGGCAAAGCTGGGCACACGCACCCGCGAAGACCCCGGCGATCCGGCGCCTGCCCTCCAACGTCACCATGCTGGAGCTAGGGGTGGAACCCCGGCTGGAGGCCGAACCCTGGCTCATCCCGGTAGGAATAAAGGAGGCTGACCTCTCGCCGGCGTTCCTGGAAATCTACGAGGGCGAGCACGCGCTTGTCGCCGGGCCTGCCCGGTCGGGAAAGTCCACGCTGCTGCTGGCCCTGGCCGCAGCCCTGCGTGGCGCGGCCACCTCACGCGGGCCGGCTCAGGTGTGGGGCATCTGCGATCGCCGCTCGCCCCTGGCCCTCGCCGATCTGGATCGCGTGGCCGTCGGCACGGATGAAGTGCCGGCCCTGCTGGCCTCCCTGCGCCTCGAGCGCGGCCCAGTGTTCCTGCTCATCGACGACGCAGAGCGCTTCGAGGACACCGATCAATCCATCGCGGGGACTGTGACATCCGGGCAGCCGGGGCTGTGCGTCATCGCGGCCGGACGGGCCACGGATCTCCGCGGGCTGTACAG
Source organism: Arthrobacter sp. 01T425 (assembly GCF_056398725.1). NCBI lineage: Bacteria > Bacillati > Actinomycetota > Actinomycetes > Micrococcales > Micrococcaceae > Arthrobacter > Arthrobacter sp. 01T425. The sequence continues at coordinate 158,963 of NZ_JBFTPY010000010.1, forward strand.
TCACTGGACCAAGACGCTCCGCAAATCCCGCCTGGGCGTGCTGTTGCAACCGGATGCAGATTACGACGGCGAACTGCTGGGCACCGCACTCCCGCGCAGGGCGCCGGTGGCGCTGAGTGCGGGGCGTGGATATATCGGCGTCGGCGGGCAATTGGCACTGATCCAGTCGATGAGCGCCGAGGGCTGAGCCCGGCTACGAGCGCCTACGACGAACGAGTGGACGGCCGGGGGCCTTGAAGAATCAGATCGATAGCGTTGGGGAGTACGGTATGAAATTCGCACAGACGGGTCAGGCTCTGGGAGCGTCCTACCGCTTCGGCGAACGGGTGGGCTCCGGCGCCGTCGGCGAGGTCTGGACCGTCACCTCTGCCGACGGCCGGACGCTTGCCGCCAAAGTCCTGCGCCCGGAGCACGCCGACGATCCCTCGCTCGTAGAGCGGTTCGTCCGTGAGCGATCCGTCCTGCTTGGCCTGCAGGACTCGCACATCGTCACGGTGCGCGACATGGTGGTGGAGGGCGCGCGGTTGGCCATCGTCATGGACTACGTCGCGGGAGGCTCGCTGCGCGACGCGCTCAAGGAGACGGGCCCGCTGCGTCCCGTGGACGCGTTCAACGTCGCCGCCGAAGTGTTCGACGCACTGGCTTTCGCGCACTCACGAGGCGTGACCCATCGCGACATTAAGCCGGACAACGTGCTCCTCGCCCGCCCCTGGCCCGAGTGCGCCGCGGGCGACGTGCGGGTCTCCGACTTCGGCATCTCCGACGTCGTGGGCGAGAAGATCCGCCAGACGACCGGTCTCATCGGCACCCCGCACTATATGCCTCCCGAGCTCATCAGCCAGGGCCGGTCCGGCCCGCCGGGCGATGTGTACTCAACGGGTGTCCTGCTGTACGAGCTCCTCGCCGGGCGCACTCCTTTCGCCGGGCCGGGGACGGACTTCAGCGTCGCGTACCGACATGTTTCCTCGCGCCCGCCACGGATCCCCGTGGACGACGCGGTATGGAACGTACTCGACTCGCTGCTGTCCAAAGACCCCGCCCAACGCCCGACGGCGAGTGAGGCCGCGGCGACGCTCCGCCGTCTCGCACCCCGCCTTGCCGGCAGCAGCCCGATCACGCGTACCGAGGCCCCGGAGGACTTCGACGCCGTCGAACGCTCGGCCACCGTCGTCCGGGGCGCCTTCACGGACGAGGACCTCGCGGCCTTCGCGTCAGGCTCGCCAGATGACCACGCCGGGAAGGCTCCCGAGCTCGGGGAGGCCGACAGCGCCACCATCGCCCGGCCAATCCCGCGTCGCGAAGTGCGGCCCCGGGCGGAGGCCCGGCTCGAGGAACAGGTCGCCACACCGTTCTGGCGCACTCGCAAAGCGTTACTGCTCGCGGGCGCCGCCACCCTGCTCGTCGTCGCGATGGTCGTGGGGTTCGTTGTCCTCGCCCCTGCAGGTCAGCAAATGCGGCCCACCGCGGAAGGCCAGGTGTCCAAGCAACTTCAGGACGCGGCGCTGCCAACCGGCCTGACAATCTCGCGGGAGGCCTCCTATGAGCCGTCCTCCGGTCAGGTCCGCTTGACTGTCGCGTACGCGGCGCAGAAGGCGCCGTTGTCCGGTGATTTCCTTGAGGTGATCCCGGGCATGGCCGATGGGGAAGCATGCCCGGCGGTCACATGGGACGGGGCTTCGGTGAGCAGGAATCAGGCCTCGATCACCGGCCTTGACGTCGAGTGCGGCTGGAAGGTCTCGGGGTTGGAGGTCCCGGCCGGAGGGGCAGCCCAGGTCACCGCCAAGGTGTCAGTGTCGCCCGCGGACCAGCAGGCCCTCGACGCATGGCTGCGGGCTGGGTCCGAGGCGACGACGGCCGCGACGCAGGACCCTGCCGTCAAGGGCACCGCCTATACCGTCCAGCGCCTGAAGGGCGTGGAGGTGCGTACTCCGGCGCGCGTCGTGACGCCCAGCCCGCTAAAGATCACCCTCGTGCCAGTCTGGGCCGGCGGCGCCGACGAGCTGAACCCGCTCTACGTCAGTCCCGCGTCGGGCAAGCCCTCGCAGATGCTCGCCGCCGTGAGCGGCGGCGAGAAAGGAGTACGGTTCTCCGACGGCTGCGGCGGGGCGCTCGCGGTGGACAGCGCGGGGCTTACCGTGACGGCCCTGCAGATCACGCCCCAGTGCACCGTGCGTGCCAGCGTCGGGAACTTCACCGAGCTGCAGTCTCCGAGCTTTGGTATCACGTCCCGGGAAAACTCGTAAGACGGAGGGCTCCCGGGGCTCCCAGGACTGAGGACTCGGGGTTGCCCCCCGCGCGGCCATGACCTTGGCCTGGACGTGCGAGCCGCTCAGCCCACCCGGCCGTCCTGGCTTCTGTTCACGGGGCGGCCAGCCCGCCGTCCGTCCGGGCCGCTGTTCACGGGGCGGCCAGCCCGCTGCCGTCCGAACTGCACGGCTCGCCTCCGTCCGAGATTCTGTCACGCGGCGGCCACGGGGTCACTCCAGGCGGAAGTAGGTGTTCCGTCGGGGTGTCTGGGCGGGGTCGAGGTGGGGTGGCGGGATGAACCAGGGGATGCCGGTGCGCGTCTGGATGCTCCAGTGTTCCTTGTGGATCAGATGGTGGTGATGGGAGCAGAGCAGGGTTCCGTTGCCGGTTCCGGTGGTTCCGCCGCGGGACCAGTAGGTGATGTGGTGGGCCTCGCACCAGGGAGCGGGAATGGTGCATTGCGGGAAGGCGCAGCCCCGGTCCCGGGCCGTGATGGCCTTGCGGATGTGGGGCGGGAAGATGCGGGAGGCGCGGCCGATGTCCAGGACCTGGCCCTCGCCGCCGAGGACGACGGGGATAATGTCGGCGTCGCAGGCGATTTTGCGGATGGTGCCGGCGGTGACGGGGCCGGTGAACAGCAGCGTCCCGGTGCCGTGCCTGGTTCCGGTGCCGTGCTGTGCGGTGTTAGCAGGGGCGCCTGATTCGGCGGGAGTCGTCCCGAGCCGGGTGAGCAGGTCGCGGTAGTCGATGGTGGCCATGACCTGGGGCCGGAGCCCGCCCGCGGCGGGCAGCCCTCCGGTGGCGAGGGCCGCTTTGCACGCGCCGACCAGGCCGTCGAGCAGCCGTTGGGGCCGGGAGCGGAGGTCCAGAACCGGCAGCGAGGGGTCCTCTTCGGCCGTGGCGGGCTCCGCAGCGGGGCCGGGCGCATCCGCCGCCGCGGACCCGTCACCCGCCCCGCCCTCGCCCGCCTCGCCCGGTCCGGCCTGTGCCGTGTTGCCGGTGGCGGTGCCCTGGCCGGTGTCGGGGCCGGTGCGGGGGTTGGTGGCGGTGTTCATCACGGTGATCAGGTGTTCGAACTGGTCCGTGGTGGCGAAGATTTCCAGGTGCTGCAGGCCGTGCCGGGGTTTGCGGAGGAAAGCGCCCTGGAGCTGGCGGAGCAGTTCCTCGGAGGGCTCGGCGCCGTCCTGGTCCAGCGCCTCCGTCCACCGGCGGGCGATCCGGGCCAGGAAGTCGGCGTCGTTCTCGGCCGCGGTGCGGGTCAGGGCGTGCTCCATCGCCGCGACGGCCTCCGGGAGGCAGCTGTGCCGGACCCGGTCCAGGGCGAGCGTGATGACGGTCGCGGCGCGGGAGGCGACCTCGCCGGCCGCGACGGCGGCTCCGAGCTCCGGGTGCACGGGCGGGATGGGCCGGCCGGCGAGTCCCTGCCGGGGCAGCAGCGTGTCGGCGAGGCAGAGCCGGCGCCTGGCCTCCGCGGCGCTGATCCGCAGCCGCGCCCGCAGGAACTCCACCGTGTTCCGGTACCCGTCATCCAGCACCGATTCCGGCACCGCCGGCTCACCCGTTCCGGGGCTTCCGGCGGGAGCCGAGGACAAGGAGGTGCCGGCGGGAACCGCCCCAACAGACCTGCCGGAGGGAGCCAAGGACAAGGATGCGCCCGCGGGAGCCGAGGCCAAGGAGGCGCCGGCAGGCTTCGCGGTTCCGGGTGTGCCGGTCTGCCACCCGGCGGGGCTCTCACGCCAGCCGGTGGTCCACCCGGTGACGGCCCCCGCCGCGACCCCCGTGGCCGCGGCTGCGGACTGCTTCCTGGTCCGGTCCACGGCGGCCGCCGCGACGAGCTGCAGATACTCCACCGCGCGGGAGACTTCCTCCACACTGCCGGCGAAGTCCGACGCGGCCCGGAATCCCCACGACCCCGCATCCTCCACCGCCGTCGAACCCACCGCCCGCAGCGCGGCCAGGGCGGCGTCCATACCGGATTGCCCGACCGGGGTTGCGCCCAGGTCCGTGCCCTCCGCCTCGTCCCCGCAGGCGGTGAAATCCCTGATGAAATCCCTGACGGCTTCCATGGCTCGAGTCTATTTGAGGGCTCCGACAGTTTTAGGAGGGCACCGTGCGTGATCACTCTGAGACCGCGGCGCCACCTGCCCACGGATCGACGGGCGATCAGGCAGGTTTCATGTCGTGCTGTGCAGGACCCGTGGCCAGCCAAACTGCGTGTGAACTCCGGGCGAGAAAAGTACGGATTCGGGTGGCCCGGCCACTTCGATTCCCGCGGCGCGCACGAGTTGGTCCTCAAGGCCGAACAGCTGCGCGCGGTACAGCGGCCATGCACTGTGCGTGTTGGGCACATAGATCGTCCTGCCCCTGAACCGTGAATGCAGACCGAACCGCGCCGTGAGGTGGATCGACAGCGCGTCGGTGGCTGCGACGTCGGGCTCTGGGACGACCGAGAAATCGCTCAGGGTGCCGCCTCGAAAGCGTCGCACGGAATACCCAGTCGACGCCGATCCGGTAAATCCATCGGCACCCACGTAGCTCGCCCGCGACCACACATAAGGTATCCCGGCCGCCCGCGCGGCCAGCACCACCGCCAAGCGTGAAGCATCCAGGCTCCGGAAAACGACACCATGGGTGCCGTCCGGCTCGCGGGAGTAGAGGCGCACGTTGTCTCGTTGAAGCTTCCGAAATAGGGGATGCCGGGACCTCGACCAACTCCGGCACCCTGCATGCGGAAGCCGATGAGCCCCACCCAGGCGGACCCGTCGCACACATCCGGCGCGACGCCCGGTGGCATGAACCGCGCCGCCACTGCCTCAGGAATGCGCCAGTGCAGGAAGACGGCATCCAGCCAACGCTGGTCCATGATGATTGGCGCCGGAAGCTTGGGTGCAGCCGGCCACGGATCGACGCCCAATCGGATCAGCTCCCTTCAGTCGGCGGGGTCTTCGGTCGGCAGGACACGAGCCGGTCGGCACCATGAGAATCGGTCGGCCGGCGGAGTCACTTGGCATCGGCAAGGTTCGCGGAAGCGGGGTCAGTTCAGTGCCCGGGATCCCTCCGGAAGGGCTCCGCCGGCCAATACTGCCGCCGTCGCATCGGCCAACGCTGTCAGCGCCACGCGCTGGGTCCACGGGCCGTAGGAAATGCGCGCCACGCCAAGTTCCTGCAATTTGGCCGGTGCCAGGGATCCGGGCACATTGATGACCGAGACCTTGTTCCACCCAATGCCTTCCACCAACGCGGTGACAGTCGGCTCGTCCAGCAGGCCCGGCACGAACACCGCGGTCGCACCGACGTCGAGGAAGGCCCGGCCGCGCTCAATGGCGTCCGCAAGCACCGCAGAAGGGTCCCGGTCCTTGCCCTTCAAGAAGGCGTCGGTGCGGGCGTTGAGGACGAAGTCGATGCCCTCGGCCTCGGCGGCGCGGATTACAGCGCTCATCTGTTCAACGGCGTCTGCGAGCGGGCGCATCTGGTCCTCGATGTTGGCTCCGACAGCGCCGACGCCAATCGCCTTGCGAACAGTTTCGCCGGGATTGCCGTAGCCCGCTTCGAGATCAGCACTGACGGGCAGCGACGTGGCGGCGGCAATCACCCCGACGGCGGCGATCATTTCGTCCACCGGAATGTTCTCGCCGTCTTCGTACCCGCGCGACGCAGCGATGGAGTGGCTGGCCGTGGCCAATGCCTTGGTCCCCGGAACGCCGGCAACCACCTTCGCGGTGATCGCGTCCCAGACGTTGACGAGTTGGAGAATTTCCGGTGCGTGGTGGAGACGGAGCAGCTCGGTGGCTTTGGAGGCACGGGAACGCGCGTGGTCTGTCATGCCGCGAGCCTAGCGGGGCACCGTGCCAGCCGGAAGGGTTTCAGCCTGCCGCGGAAGAGTCAGGTGATCCCTCGCGCTGAGTCTGCCAGGGCCAGCGTCCGGTGATTTCCAGCTCGAGCGAGAAGCTCAGGAAGGTCCGGATGAGCACGATAATGGCAAGCACGCCGACGCTCTCGAAGGTTGGTGTGATGGCGACGGACCGGATGATGTCGGCCGCGACCAGCAACTCCAGGCCGAGGAGGATGGAGCGTCCCAGCAGTTGCCGGTACGAGCGGTAGAAGGACAGCGGTGCGGAACCCGCCGGCAGGCGCCTGGGCTGAAATCCGCGCAGCGCCATAGGAATGGACACGAGGGCGCCGAGCACCATGACGGCCACCCCGGCAAAGTCCATGAGGCCGCCGGCCGCCTCGATAATGTGCTGAAAATCCATTGTTCCCCTCGGAGAAGGTGGGCGTTGAGATTCAAACTTTAGGGGTGCCGGAAGCCGATACCGGCGAGAACGGCTCGGTAGCCTTCTCGGAAACTGGGGTATTGAAACTCGAAACCTGTGCTGCGGAGCAGCCCGTTGCTGGCCCGCTTATTTCCGCCCCGGGAGGGTTCGCCGCCCGCCGCTTTGCCGCCCGACGCCGATGTGCCGGTGGTGCCGCCCGCCGCCGCCTCGCCGTCCGCCGCACCCGCGGTACCAGTGGACTCCGACGCAGGCCGAGGGAGTCCCAGTTCCGCGGCCAGGAATTCCAGCACGTCGCCGAGTTCGGCCGGTTCATTGTCCACGCCCAGATAGACCGCCGCCGGAACCGTGCCCATGGTGCACAGATGGACGATCGCGGCGGCGGCGTCGTCGCGGTGGATCCGGTTGGTGAAACGCGAAGCAGCAGGAATGACCGCGGTTCCGCCGCGCACCTGGTCGATCAATCGCGTCCGGCCGGGGCCGTAGATTCCGCCGAGCCGCAGCACTACGGGGGTGATGCCGGTGCCGCGCAGGCGGCTGTGGAGGAGTTCCTCTGCTTCGCGGATGATGCGGCCCGAGAACCCGCCGGGTTCCGGCGTAGTGCGTTCATCAATCCAGCCGCCGCCGGCATCTCCGTAGACGGCCGTCGAGGACACAAACAGGACCCTGCGGACGTTTGCCCCGGAGGCGAGGACCGCGTCCAGGACGTTCGACAGCCCGTCCACGTAGGCGGCACGGTACGCCTCCTCGGTCGGGGAATCCGCGGCAATCGCGACGACGACGGCGGTGGTGTCCGCCGGGATGGGCGGCAGCTCAGCGGAGCCCAGGTCGGCGGCGACTCCCTCGATGGCGGCCGGGAGTTTCTCCGGCGAGCGACGCCACCCCACCACGCGGTGGCCAGCCGCCGCGAAACGCAGCCCGGCCTCGGTGCCAAGATCGCCGCAACCGGCCAGCAGAACAGTCATGAAGCCAGTCTGCCAGCCTTCGGGAAGCGCCACGGACAGGCTTGAGGAAAACTTGAACTGATCTTGTCGCCCGCTGAAGCCTTGCCTTGAAGGAGGCCGGGCATCGTTGTAAGGGTCAGCCAGGGGGCTGGCGGATGCTACATACGTCGCCCGGCCAGCCACGGCCGGCTCCACGAAACGGAATCTCCAATGGGTCTCAACCTCAACTCCACGTCCAGCAAGGTCCTGGCTTCCGCCGCCCTCCTCGCCGCAGCTGCCGGCGTGGCCGGGATGGGCACCTACGGTGGCTTCACGACCAGCACCTCGGCCTCCGCCGCTGTCAGTTCAGGCACGGTAAAGTTTGAGGTCGGAACCGCCGGCGCAGCCAACAACCGACTCACCATTCCGGCCTCAGGTGCAATTCCGGGCGACACCATCCAGCGTGCAGTGACATTGACCAACAGCGGTGACCAGGACCTGGCCGCAATTACTCTCACCACCACAGCCACACCGTCCTCTAAGCTGGACTCCGACACCACCAACGGCTTGCAGATCAAGGTTGATGCCTGCAAAGTGCCGTGGGCTGAAACTGGCACTTCGCCCTCGTTCACCTACACTTGCGCCCCCGCCAACACCACGGTTGTCATGTCGTCCCGGGCCGTGGTCGGGGCGAATATGCCGATGCTTGGCCTCGCCTCCCTGACTGCCAAGCAGGCCGACAACCTCCGCGTCACGCTCTCCGTTCCCAATGGTGCTGATAACACGTTCCAGGGACTGACCAGCACCATCAACTTCGTCTTCGACGCCGCACAGCGCGCCGGCGGCGCCAGCAAGTAGCGATTCTCGGGTGCTCAGTCCGGCCAGGTCTCGGCCCGACTGAGCACCCGGCTTTGCCCGCACTATCCACACCGGCAGGAGGAACGGTCCCGTGAGTACAGCAATCAACGCAGGTCCCAGGGATTCCGTCGACCACCTGGTGGCGGACGGCACCGTTCCGGATAGTGCCGTCCAGGACCCTGTACCTCAGAGCCGCGGACGACGTCGGGCCGAACCGGCCCCCGCCCGCACCCGACGGCCGGCGTCCAAGGCTGGTGCCGTGGCCGGACGAGCATTCTTTACGATCCTCCTCGTCGTCGCCGCATTGGTTTTCCTCTTTCTCGCCGTCGGGCCGCGCTTCCTGAGCTACCAGACGTCTTCCATGCTCACCGGGAGCATGTCGCCGGGGATCAACCCGGGCGACGTCGTTGTCAGCGTGAAGACGCCGGTCTCCGAGTTAAAGGTTGGCGATGTCATCACCTACAGCATCCCCATTGACGATCACCGGATTGAGACCCACCGGGTGGCCAGCATCAAACGCGAAGCCGGCGCGACGTCAGTGACCACCAAGGGCGACGCGAACGCCGGTCCAGACCCTTGGACTGCGGTGTTGTCCGAGGACTACGTCTACACGCAGGCCGGAGTCGTGCCGTATCTGGGCCACGGCATCAGGGCCCTGCGTGAGCCGCTTGCCCAGTCGATACTCCTCTACGGCGCCTCTGCCCTGTTCGTCGTCGTCGTGCTGACGGCGATCTGGCGGAAGCCGCGCTAACCGGCGGAGGCGTGGTCCTGGATTCTGCGCAAGCCGGCGGGATTGGCCGCTGCTTCCACCGGCGCCATGCGGTAGCCAACGCCGCGCACCGTGCGGATGAACCGCGGTTCGCGGCCACTGTCGCCAAGTTTCTTGCGCAGGTTGCCGACGTGCACCTCCACGAGGTGCTCCTCCCTGGGCCATTCGTTGCCCCAGACCTGGGTCAACAGGGCCTTCCGGGTCCACACACGACGCGGTGCCCCGGCCAGGGCCTCCAGGAGGTCAAATTCGGTGCGCGTCAATTCCAGTTCGACACCATGGAGGGACGCCACCCGGCCCTCGGCCTCGACAACCAGCGGCCCGTGCCGGAGGACGCCGTGGGCATCTGTGTGCCGGATGCCGGAACCTATGGCTGCGGCGGACTCGGGCGACTGCTCCCCGGACGCCGCGGGCGCGGCGGCGCTGGCCGGCAAGGAGACCGGGGGGACGGCGCCGACGTCGCTCGCACGACGGCGGGGAGGCGCCCCAGGGGCACCGGGCGCCCGGGGTGTACCGGATGCTGAGTCGCGGTGCGCTGAGTCCCCGGGAGCGGGCGCTGTGAGAGCGGCCGGCATGAAATCCGTTGCACGGCGCCGCGGCGTGGGGCGTTGCGCGGTGGGCCGGTGCCGCCGCATCACTGCCGTCACCCGGGCCTGAACCGAGCGCGGGCTGAACGGCTTCCGAATGAAATCATCCGCACCAATCTCCAGTCCCATCACCTCGTCGATCTCGTCCGACCGGGCCGTGATCATGACGACGTAGGCATCGGAGAATTTGCGCAGCCGGCGGCAGACCTCCACGCCGTCCAAATCCGGAAGCTCCAGCTCCAGCGTGACAAGGTCCGGGCGGTGTTCCTGGATCTTCAGGAGGCCTTCGGCTCCGGAACCGGCCTCAAAGACGGCGAAGCCCTGCAACTGAAGTGTTCGGCAGATGAGGAGTCGCACGTCGTCGTCGCCCTCTACAACCACAGCGCGGAGCTGACCCGGTGAATCCAACATAACCCCAGCTTCTAAGACCAATTGACCCGTGAGTAGCAACCACCCCATGCGTCACGGAGTGTGACACAAGCCACAGGCGTAACAGTGGGATTCAGGCTAACAGGTTTTCTTGAGCAAAAGTTGAAGTTCAACCCGGCACGGTGTTGAGGCTCGGCTGTCAGAGTTGAGGCAACGATTAACGGCCCGGAGAGAAAGTGCCATCAGTGAACCTCGCCAAGCACTCTGCGGCATCCCTGCAGGTCCAGTCCGCGGGGTTGGCTCATCGGGCTGGGCTGCTGGCCGTCCCTCTGGCAGTGGCCTTGGTGCTGGGGGCTCCCGGGATGGCCTACGGGGCGTTCACGGCGCGAACCACTGCCGCCCTGAACGTGGGCACCTATACGGTCCCTGCGCCGGCATCCATCGGCGGCACGCTGGTATGCACCACCGACCAGGGGAAAAAGGGTGCAGCCATCAGTTTCACGGGCTTCGCCGCTGTGGGCCGGGCCACGGGGTATACGGCGACGTTGACGTCTCCGACCGGGCCCCAAGCAGTGAGCGAGATTGCCCCCGAGGACACCACGCATGAGGTTAAGGTTCTCAGCAAGGGCAACGGCAAGGGAACCTACACGTTCACTTTCTCCGCCCGGGTAGGCCCATGGACCGGGCCGGTTCTGCAACAATCTGTCACCTGCTGAACAGCGTGCCGACGGACCGGGTGCCCGTGCGGGACTCCGCCGCCGCCATAGCCGCCATCGCGGCGATCGCAGCGAACGACGCCGGGACCCGCCCGGGGCCGCCCGGCGTCGTTCAGTGCGGCCCTTTGCTACCTCGCCGGGATCGGGAAGAACGCCCGCGGATCCTGCATCAGGGCAGGGTAATCGAAGGCGGAGCGGTCCACGATCTCGTCGACCTCGAAGTTGCGTGCGAATTGGCCATCAACCGTGATCGGGCGGCCCAGGACCTTGCCGACGGCGAAGGCGGCGCCGTCGTTGACCGGGATGGCAACCACGGAGTTGCCGGGCAGGGTGGTGAACGCCTCCTCCTGCTGCTGGCGCTTGCGGGTGGGCTTCTTGACGAGCTGCTTCGGGGGCAGCTTGCGCACCTTGCTGGGACGGCGCGAGCCTGAGTCGGCGTAAACGAACTGGTAGTCGTCGTCCGCGGGGACCTTGCTGCGGCCAACAGGCGGCAGGCTGACAGTCTTCAGCTGTGCGGGCTCGGTATCGCCGAGGGGCAGGCGCAGGACCCACATGCGGTCCCCGGCTGGATCCTCGGGCACCAGCTCGTGCTTCGGTTCGGGCCAGATGTACTCCAGGTCCGGGTCCGTGCCGGGGAATACCTCTGTGTAGAACCGCGGATCCTTGGCGATCAACCTGGACCGGTGGCTGAGGTGGAAATCCGCATTGCCAAGCCATGGCGGCATCGGGATCTTGGCGGCGTAGTCGGGGTGGGCCGCCTGCGGGGCGAACTCCATGATTTTCTCGCGCATGGTGTCCTCGCCGCCGCGGGCCGTCCATTCATCCACTATGGCCAGGCCGTACATGGTCAGCGCAGGAACGTACCCCATCCACATCCTGATCGCCGGGTGCGACTGCCAGCCGTACTCCGGGATCACCAGCGCACGCAGGATCTGCAGCGCTTCGACGCGCTGCTTGCCGAGCCGCACACGGTCCAAAACCGCGGCGCTCTGCTGGAAATCAGGGAAGGGGAGGAAAGTCTGCATCTCTCCAGTTTGAGGCCACGGACCAAATGCGCCAATTGCTGGCGCGCGGCGGTGAGGGTGCTCACATGACGGAACAGGGCAGACAGGCGTGCTGGAGAGCGGCTAAAATAACATGAACCACTCCCGCCGCCACGGAAGACACGCCCATGCCTTATCAAGCAGAGCCTTATCAAGCAGAGCCCTATTCAGCAGAACCATCTCTAGCAGAGCCTAAGTCAGCGGAGCCCATTACTGCCTTGCCTTTTACAGCAGAGCCACCAACAGTAAGGGTGGCACCGGCGCCGTTCGTGCCCAGGTACGGACAAATGCTCAGCCCCGACGCCCACGGGATCGTGGTGCTGGAGGAATTCACGCTGGATCCGGTTGCCGCCCGCGACGAGCAGCGCGGATTCCGCGCGGCTATGGCTGGAGTGGCCCTCACCATGCGGCGCCTGGTGGCCCTCCGCCTCTTCATCGCCGCGGTGGCGATCGCCAACCTGCCCCTGTTCCTGCTCTCGAGTGGCTGGGAGATCTACGTCATCTCACTGACCCTGGTGGTAGCCGTCCACGCCGCGGTGTCCTGGCTGAACCGCCACGAGCCCAGGATCAAGCAGCGCCGGATGCTGGAATTGCACCTTCACCGGGAGCGGAGCGCCAACTACCGCAAAGTCCGCGACGCCGTGAAGTACGTCATTGACGCCCCGGCCCGGATGAACGAAAGCCTTTACCTTGAGCTCCTCGCCGCGAAACGGGTAGCGCTGCATCTGGCCATGGGCACGGTGGCCCTGCTGGACACGAGCGACGACGCCGCCTGGAAAGTGCGGATTATCCGCGAAATCCCACAGGCCGCCTGAGCCCGCACGGCTGAGCCAGCACGGCCCACTGAAGCACCACGACGCCGGAGCGTCCCCTTTGCGGGATCGCTCCGGCGTCGTGCTGTGTGTCGTGCTGTACGCCAAGTGCTGTAACCGCCCTATGCGGGCAGCCGCAGCACTTGGCCCGGGAACACCAGATGGGGGTTGCTGATGGTCGCCGTGTTGGCGTCGGCCAGCGCGTGCCAGCCTCCGGCGATGTTGAGCTTCCCGGCGATCGTGCTCAGGGTTTCGCCGCTCCGGATGGTGTAGGTCTGGCCGCTTACGGCTACCGGTGCAACGTGGCGGGGTGCCGGCACGGCTGCCTTAGGGGCGTATCTGGCGGGGGCCTTGGCTGCGACGGGAGTCGCGGCGGGCCGCTGCGCTGTGGCTGCACTCTGCGGAGCCGCGGCGCCGCCGCGCAGTCCCAGCTTGGCCGCGCAGGCTGGCCACGCGCCCCAGCCCTGGCTGGCCTGCACTTTCTCGGCGACGGCGATCTGTTGCGCACGGCTGGCATTGGCCGGAGATCCCGTGCCGCCATGGGCCGCCCACGTGCTGGCGCTGAATTGCAGCCCGCCCGCGTATCCGTTTCCTGTGTTGGTGGCCCAATTCCCGCCACTTTCGCATTGGGCCAGCGAGTCCCACGTGGAGGCAGGGGCTGTGGCCGGTACGGCCGCGTTGGCGGCCGAGGCGGACAGGGCGACGCCTGCAATTGAGACGGCCGCAAAAGTGACGCCGCGGCGCGCGGCAGTGCCATAGATTGATTTCTTCATGGTTTAGATGCTCCTGAGGCCCACCAGCGCTCGGTCCGTCCCCGGACGTTTTTACGCCACTGCCCGCCCCTGACAATAGAGGTCATAGCGGTGTCTACCGGTCGGGCAGTATCTGGTGGTGGTAGCACCGGGCATGCAATACCCGGTTGCCGGGCATGGACACTAGGCTAAGTCAGCCCCGCGCCGTTATCAAGACGTTACTTTCCCTGCTTCTGCCGTTATCATCCGGCGCGCGTTGACGCCGACGCCCGCGCCCCGCCGGCCGCGTTGACGCCGCCCCCGCGTCCCCAGGGCCCGCTGGCCGCATCGACGCCAACGCCCGCGCCCCGCGTGGATCAGCTTCCGAGCATTGCGGCCAGGTACGGAGCCGTCCGGCTCTCCGTGGAGCCCGCGACGGCGGCCGGGGTCCCGATCGCCACGATCTCGCCGCCCGCGTCGCCACCGGCCGGGCCGAGGTCGATCACCCAGTCCGCTGCGGCCACCACATCCATGTCGTGTTCCACCACGATGACGGTGTTGCCGGCGTCCACGAGCCGGTGCAGTTGGGCCATGAGGAGCTGGACATCGGCCGGGTGCAGGCCGGTGGTGGGCTCGTCCAGCAGGTAGAGGGAGTGGCCGCGCTGGACACGCTGCAGTTCGGTGGCGAGTTTGATGCGCTGGGCCTCGCCGCCGGAGAGCTCGGTTGCCGGCTGGCCGAGGCGGAGATAGCCCAGGCCCACCTCGCGCAGTGTTTGCAGGCTGCGCGCCGCTGCCGGTACCCCTTCGAGGAACTCTGCGGCGGCATTGACCGTCAGGCCCAGCACCTCCGCCACGTTTTTGCCCTTGTACGTCACTTCAAGGGTTTCCGGGTTGTAGCGCGAGCCATGGCACTCGGGGCAGGGGCCGTAGCTGCCGGGAAGAAATAGCAGTTCGACGGCGACGAAGCCCTCGCCCTGGCAGGTCTCGCAGCGGCCGCCGGCAACGTTGAAGGAGAAGCGGCCGGCACCAAAGCCCCTCGCCCTGGCCTCGTCCGTGGCCGCGAACTCCTTGCGGACCGCATCGAAGAGGCCGGTGTAAGTGGCGAGGTTAGAGCGCGGAGTGCGGCCGATCGGTTTCTGGTCCACCTTGACGAGCCGGTCCAGCTGGTCGAGGCCTAAGACCGGTCCGACACTGAGCGGCCCGGTGGGCTCACCGGCGTCGGCCTCCAGGTCCTCGGGGGCCTTGGCAGCGTCTGTCTCCGGGTGCAGCCTGGCGCCGACCACCTCGGCCAGGACCTGGCTGACCAGCGTGGACTTGCCGGAGCCGGAGACGCCCGTGACCGCGGTCAGCACGCCGAGTGGGAAGTCGGCATTGAGTTCGCGCAGGTTGTGGCGGCTGATGTCGCGCAGTTCCAGCCAGCCGGCCGCTTCCCGCCGGGTACCGCTGGCGGCGGAACGGGCGCCGTCGTCCGCGCTGTGGCGGACGCCGCCGTCGTCCGAACCCGCCGAACCGTCCGGGAACAGGAACGGCCGGGTCACGGACGCGTCCACCTCGGCGAGACCGGCCACGGGGCCGCTGTAGAGCACCTCGCCGCCGCCTTCACCGGCGCGGGGACCGACATCCACCAGCCAGTCGGCGCGGCGGACGATGTCCATGTTGTGCTCCACAACGAACACCGAGTTGCCGGAGGACTTGAGCTGGTCCAGGACTGCGAGGAGGGGCTCGGCATCGGCGGGGTGCAGTCCGGCGGAGGGCTCGTCCAGCACGTAGATCACGCCGAACAGCCCGGAGCGGAGCTGGGTGGCGATCCGGAGCCGTTGCATTTCCCCGGGGGAGAGCGTGGGCGTGGACCGGCCCAGCGCCAGGTAGCCCAGGCCGAGGTCCAGCAGCACCGTGACGCGCTGCAGGAGGTCGCGGGTGATGGCGACGGCCACCTCGTTGCCCTCGCCGGATGACTGCTTCCGGGAGGCGGTGCCGGCCTCCGTGAGTTCGGTGGTGGGGCGGATGATGTCCGCCAGTTCGGTCATGGGGACGGCGTTGAGCTCGGCGATGGTGTGCCCGGCGAAGGTGACGGCGAGCGCGGCCGGGGTCAGGCCGCTGCCGCTGCAGACCGGGCACGGGCCGGTTTCCATGAAGCGCAGCACCTTCTCGCGCATTGTGGTGCTCTTGGAATCGGCGAGCGTATGCAGCACATAGCTCCTGGCGCTCCAGAACCGGCCCTTGTACGGCTTGGCCACGCGGTCGCGCTGGGGCGTCACCTCCACCACGGGTTGTTCCTCGGTGAACAGGATCCAGTCGCGGTCCTTTTTGGGCAGCTTCCGCCAGGGGGTGTCGACGTCGTGGCCCAGGTGGGTGAGGATGTCGCGCAGGTTCTTGCCCTGCCAGGCCCCGGGCCAGGCGGCGATGGCGCCGTCGCGGATGCTCAGCGAAGTGTCCGGGACCAGGGAGGACTCGGTGACGGTGTGCGCGATCCCCAGGCCGTGGCACTCCGGGCACGCGCCGGCGGCCGTGTTCGGCGAAAACGCGTCCGAGTCCAGCGGGCCGGCGCCGTCCGGATAGCTGCCGGCGCGGGAGAAGAGCATGCGCAAAGAGTTGGACAGCGTGGTGAGGGTGCCCACCGTGGAGCGCGAACTCGGCGTCCCGCGGCGCTGCTGGAGCGCGACGGCGGGCGGCAGCCCGGTGATCATTTCCACCTTGGGGTTGTGGCCCTGCTGGATGAGCCGGCGGGCGTAGGGGGCCACGGATTCGAAGTAGCGGCGCTGCGCCTCGGCATAGATGGTGCCGAACGCGAGGGAGGACTTGCCCGAGCCGGAGACGCCGGTGAAGGCGACAATTGCGTCGCGGGGCACGTCCACGTCCACGTTGCGCAGGTTGTTCTCACGGGCGCCGCGCACCCGGACAAAACCGTCCGTCGGATTGCCTGGAGCTAGATCAGGAATGAGGTCCCGGCCGGCCGGGCGCGGCAAATGGGAAGCATGCTGTTTACTTTGCATTGGTTCGACTCTATCCGCTCCGGGGAGCGCCGGGCATATCCTTACCGGATGGAAACACACGACGGCGATGCCCAGTTGACAGCGGAACAGCCGGAAGAACCGGACGAGCCGGAGGCGGGCGAACCCCTCCCGCTCCCGGTCGCCGAGCTGCACCTGCATATCGAGGGAACGCTGGAACCGGAGCTGATCTTCGCGCTGGCGGAACGCAACGGGATCGCACTGCCCTATGCGGACCTGGACGAGTTGCGCTCGCGCTACGAGTTCACTGACCTGCAATCCTTTTTGGACCTGTACTACGCCAACATGGCCGTGCTGCAGACGGAGCAGGACTTCGCCGACATGACCCGCGCCTACCTGGCCCGGGCGGCGCTCGCCGGGGTCCGGCACGCCGAGATCATGCTGGACCCGCAGGCCCACCTGTCACGCGGGATACCGCTGGAGACGTGCGTCAACGGCGTGGCCTCGGTGCTGGCCGGATCCCGCGAAGAGTTCGGCATCTCCACCCTCCTGATCGCGGCCTTCCTGCGCGACCTCACCGAGGACTCCGCCCTCGAGGTCCTGGAGCAGCTGCTCGCCATGGGCGCCCCGATCGCCGGCATCGGGCTCGATTCCGCCGAGGTGGGCAACCCGCCGGCCAAATTCGAGCGGCTCTTCGCCCGGGCCAAGGACGCCGGGCTGCACCGGATCGCGCACGCCGGCGAGGAGGGCCCGCCGTCGTACATCATCGACGCGCTGGACCTCCTCGACGTGGAGCGGATCGATCACGGCATCCGCTGCATGGAGGACCCGGAGCTCGTGGAACGGCTGGTGGACGAGCTCATCCCGCTGACCGTGTGCCCGCTGTCCAACGTCAGGCTCCGCGCGGTGGACACCCTGGCCGGGCACCCGCTGCCGGCGATGCTCGCGGCGGGGCTGAACGTCTGCGTGAACTCGGACGACCCGGCGTATTTCGGCGGGTACGTGGACGACAACTTCGCGCAGCTGAAATCGGTGATCGGCCTGTCCGAGTTCGACTGCGTCCGGATGGCCGCGAACTCGATCCGGTCCTCCTTCGCGAGCGAGGAACGCAAGGCCGAGCTGCTGGCCGAGCTCGCCGCGTCGGGACACTAGCCGCCCAAGCAACGCGGGGTCACTACGCGCCCATCCGGAGGCCCCGGACGGGCCGTAAGTGACCCCGCGTTGGCTGTCGAACGGCCGGGTTAGACGTCGATCGAGTCCATGTGCGGGTAGCGCGCTCCGGCTGCCACCCCGGCGGGAGCCAGTTCGTCCAGGCGGGCCAGGTCCTCGGCGGAGAGTTCGACGTCGGCAGCGCCCAGGTTTTCCCGCAGGCGGTTGACCTTCTTGGTGCCGGGGATGGGAACGATGTGCTCGCCCTGGGCCAGCAGCCAGGCCAGTGCCAGTTGCCCCGGGGTGCAGCCCTTCGCGTCCGCCAACTCCTTGACCCGGTCCACGAGTTGCAGGTTCCTGTCAAAGTTCTCGCCCTGGAAGCGCGGGGAGTGCCGGCGGAAATCGTCTGCGGCAAAGTCCTCGGGGCTGCGGAACTGGCCGGTCAGGAATCCACGGCCCAGCGGGCTGTAGGGCACAAAGCCAATGCCGAGCTCGGCGAGGACCGGGAAGACCTTGGTCTCCGGCTCGCGCTCCCATAGCGAGTATTCGGTCTGCAGGGCGGTGATGGGGTGCACCGCGTGGGCCCGGCGCACGGTGTCGGCGCTGGCCTCGGACAGGCCAAGGTGCCGGACTTTGCCGGCCTGGACCAGCTCAGCCATGGCCCCGACGGTTTCCTCGATCGGGACGGTCTTGTCCACCCGGTGCTGGTAGTACAGGTCGATGTGGTCCACGCCCAGCCGCTGCAGGCTTGCATCGCAAGCGGCGCGCACGTAGTCGGGGGAGCCGTTGATGCCCACCCAGGATCCGTCGGGCCGCCGTTCGTTGCCGAATTTGGTGGCCAGGACGACGTCGTCGCGCCGGCTTGCGATGGCCCGGCCCACAAGCTCCTCATTGGTGAAGGGGCCGTACATGTCCGCGGTGTCGAGCAGGCTTCCGCCGGCGTCGAGAAACGCCTGGATGGTGGCGACGGACTCGTTGTCCTCGCCGTGGCCGTAGAACTCGCTCATGCCCATGCAGCCCAATCCCAGGGCTGAGACGGTGAGTGAACCGAGTGTGCGGGTTTCCATAGATATCTCCTCAACGGGAACGGTTGGACGCCCTCTCCGGCACCTGGTCCGGCGCATGTTCAGCGGCGGGACGGCGCGCGGTGGGCAGACCGCAACTTTAGGCCCATCGGGCCGGGGACACAACGGGAGGTCTGCTTTGGCTCGGTGCTCCCTGGCTCGCGTAATGCCGGTCCGGCCCGGGAGCGAAAACGGCGTATGCCATCGGACCCAGCCAGAACGGCTGCAGACCTCCAGACCCGCGGATCGTCAGTACGAGCATGCGAGGGCGATCGCCCAGGCAATGGCTGGGGGGCCGCTTGATCCCTACGACGCCGGGGCGGCTGCCATTTTCGCCCGGACCTCGTCCATGTCCAGGTCCTTGATGGCGGTGATGAGCTGTTCCAGCCCGGCCGCGTTCATTGCCCCGGGCTGTGAGAAGACGAGGATCCCGTCCCTAAAGGCCATCAGGGTGGGGATGGAGGTGATGCGGGCGGCGGCGGAGAGGCCGGGCTCGGCCTCCGTGTCCACCTTCGCGAAGACGACGTCCGTGTGGTTGTCGGACGCCTTGCTGAACGTGGGGGCGAACATCCGGCACGGGCCGCACCAGGCTGCCCAAAAGTCCACCAGCACGATGCCGTTGCCGGTGATGGTGTCGTTGAAGGTTTTCTCGGAAATGTCGATGGTTGCCATGGCAAAATATTATACCCCCGGGGGTATATCAGCAAGCGTGGCACCGGGTTTGCATTTATACCCCAGGGGGTATCATGATGGAGAGGGAAAGATGCCCGCCCTGGAGGATATCCGCACACTTTTCCTGCGCCTGACCTACGCCGGCGCGGGTCTTTCCCGGGCAACCCCTGGTCCCGTATTCTGCCGCTCAACATTTTTCCGCTCAACAGGCCAGTCCTACCGAAAGGTCCAGCACATGGAAATCACCCCGCAGCAGCTCGCGGAACAGCTCAAGGCCGGCAGCGATGCCCAGATCGTGGATGTGCGCGAACCGGCTGAAATCGCCGAAGGCATGATCCCCGGTGCCACGCACATTGCCTTGGGCGAACTGGCCGGCCGCCTCAGCGACCTGGACAAGTCCCGTCCGGTCATCGCCGTGTGCCGCAGCGGACGCCGCAGTGCGGCAGCGGCTGACCAGCTGGCGGCCGCAGGCTACACGGCTTACACCGTGCCCGGCGGAATGCTTGATTGGACTGCCGCGGGATTCCCGACCGCCTGACCCCACCAGACTGCCCGGGCGGCACGCCCCCAAGCGCCGCCCGGGCTTCCATTTGCCCGGACCGTGTCCCTGATGTGGCGAACCGGGCGGTGGAGGGCGGCCTCGCCCAGTAGCGGGCCGCCACAAGAAATGCTCCAAGAAATACCGAAAGAGATCATGAATTCCTTGAATACGACCACTCCTGTTCACAGCGCTCCCAAGTCCATCGATGCCTCGACCCTGAAGGCCTGGGAGGATAACCACGACGATCTCATGGTCATTGATGTGCGCAACGGCGCAGAGTTCGATGCCATGCACATCAATGGCTCGTACCATGTGCCGCTGTCCATGCTCAGCGAACACACTGAAGAATTCGCGGCCAAGATGGGTACCCGCGTGGTCCTCGTCTGCCAATCCGGTAACCGGGCCGAGCAGGCCCGCAAGCACCTGGACGCCGTAGGCCTGGCCAGTGCCAGCGTTCTGTCTGGCGGGGTCCCCGCCTACGCGGCCGCCGGCGGGAATGTCGTCCGCGGCCGTGGCACCTGGGCCCTGGAACGCCAGGTCCGGATGACCGCCGGCTCCCTTGTCCTTGCCGGCATGCTCGGCAGCAAGTTCATCTCGCCCAAACTAGGCCTGATTGCCGGCGGCATCGGTGCTGGCCTGACGTTCTCCGCGGCCACTAACAGCTGTGCCATGGGCCAGATGCTCTCCAAGATGCCTTGGAACCGCTCCGCGAACGAGCCCACCGCGCACCAGGCCCTGAAGAGCCTGGACGCCCGGGCATGATCATTTCCGCGGCGGCCTTCGGGCTGATCGTCGGTGGCCTGCTGGGCCTGGTCGGAGGCGGCGGATCCATCCTCGCCGTGCCCGCCCTGGTCTATGGCGTGGGGCTGCCGCTTGCGGCGGCGATCCCGACGTCGCTGGTCGTCGTCGGCGCATCCTCCGCCGTCGCGGTGCTGCCCCGGCTGCGGAACGGGGTGAACTGGAGACTGGCGCTGATCATCGGCGCCGCAGGCACCGTGACGGCCTACCTCGGCGCGATGGTCAACAGGTTGCTGGACCCGAAGGTCCTGCTGCTGGCTTTTGCCGCGATCATGGTCTTCGCCGGCATCCGGATGCTGATGCCGTCGACATCCGTCGGTGGCGCCTGCGCGCTGCCCGGCGGCGGCGTCAACTGGCGCAGCTGCCTGCCCAAGGCGATCGCCACCGGCGCCGTCGTCGGGTTCCTGACCGGTCTACTCGGCGTCGGGGGCGGCTTCCTGATCGTCCCGGCACTCACCCTGGCTCTCGGGCTCCCGATGGCGCTGACGGTCGGGACTTCCCTCGTGATCATCGTGATCAACTCGGCCGCCGGCTTCGCCGCCCACCTGGGTGATCTGCAGATCGACTGGGCCGTCACGGCGGCCTTCGCCGTCACCGCGATGGCCGCCTCACTCGCGGCAGGGCGGATCGGCACCGGCATCCCGGACAGGGTCCTCAAGCGTGGCTTTGGAATCCTGGTGCTGGTGATCGCCGCCTACGTCGCTGTGCAGGCGCTCCTGTCCTGAGGGGCGCCAGGGAACGTGAAAAAAGGCGCCGGAGGACATGTCCTCCGGCGCTTTCCCTTCCTCAACGCCTGTGCTTGGGCGCCGGCAGGGTCCACCTACCGCCCGAACAGCTTCGCGAAGAAGCCCTTGCCGGTCGACTTTTCCTGCTCGTGCCCGCGGCAACGCTGGGAGCTCGGAACCCCGCGCATGACCTGGTCGACGTGCTGGCCGCAGCCTGCCCATGTGGTCTTCTGGCATTTCTTACATGTCACCGCACGGCACATCTGGTTGCTCCCTTGCATAAGTGGATAGTCTCATCAGTATACCCCCTAGGGTATTTATGGGGATGAAGACTTCACCGCGAGATAGGGCGGCAGCCCCGCGGGCCGGCGCCAAGGCAGCCTTCGAGGGAGTGTTTTGAGGCCGCCAACGGTCTGGGCGCAGCATCGCCACCGCGTCCGGCTCCAGCCGAGTTGTCCCCTTGATTCCGCTGCGCAGCGGGAGGATCGTGGGCCGTGCGGCACGACGTTGTGCCAGGCAGACGCGTAGCGGGAGGCTCGATGGCGGCAGAGGCGGTCTTCCGGGTTGTTGTTGGGGTCGACGGGTCGGACTCGTCACTGGCAGCTCTGGAATGGGCCCTTCAGGAAGCCCGGCTGAGAGCCGGGCAGGTTCACGTTGTCACAGCATGGCACTACCCCCTCCTCGGGGATGCCGCTGGCAAGGCTGAGGACCATGAAGCCTTCGGCGACAACGCCCGGAATGTGCACGCTGATGCGCTGCGGCGGGCATCCGGTTCCGGTGTTGCGGTCACCGGTGAAGTGAAGGAGGGGCATGCCGCGGAGGTGCTCCTGAAGGCTGCGGCCGGGGCCGATCTCCTGGTGGTCGGATCGCGGGGTCGTGGCGGCTTCGCCGAAATGCGACTGGGGTCGGTATCGAGCCATGCGGTGCACCATGCCCGTTGTCCTGTGCTGGTGGTCCGTACCGGTGCCAGGGCGGTTCCTTAGATTGCAGGTTTGTGGTCGGTGCCGCGCATCCGGACGGCCACGAGGATTCCCGACAACGCGGTGAGCGCCGCGACGACGGCGACGGCAGCGGGGATGCCGTAGGCGTCCGCGAGAATGCCGGAGAGCAGGGCGCCGACGGCGAAGCCGCCGTCGCGCCAGAGCCGGTAGATTCCCACCGAGCGTGCGCGCCACTGCGGATGGGCGACGTCGCCGATGGCGGCGAGCAGGGTGGGGTAGACCATGGCTGTTCCGAGACCGAGGAGAGCGGCGGCGGCGAACCAGACCCCGAAGCCGGTGCCGAGGGCAACGATGCCGAGCGCTACGGCCTGGACTAGCATGCCCCCGACGATCAGCCTTTTACGGCCGTATTTGTCCGACATGGCTCCGGTGACGAGCTGCGCGGCGCCCCAGACGGCAGGGTAGACGGCGGCCAGGATGCCGATCTTCTCGATGCTCAGCCCGGCGGCGGCAAAAAGGAGCGGAAACAGGCCCCAGGCGAGGCCGTCGTTGAGGTTGTTGACCATGCCGGCCTGGCTGACCGAGGACAGGGACTTGTCCCGGAAACTGGTGAGGGTAAAGATCTCCCGGTTGCTTAGTTCCCCGTGGGCGGCCGTGTGGTTGACGGCCTCCACTCTGGCGTAGCCTCGGGTTTCCTTCACGGCCAGAACGGACAGGCCCAGTCCCAAGGCGATGTAGGCGGCGCCGAGCAGGAACGGCCCAGGGCGGAGCCCGTAGTTGGTGGCGATGTAGCCGGTGGCCAGAGCGGTCCCGGCGACGCCGAGGTAGCCGGCAGCCTCGTTCAGGCCCATCGCCAGGCCGCGCCGGGAGGATCCGACGAGGTCCATCTTCATGACCACAGTAGTGGACCAAGTGAGGCCCTGGCTGATGCCGAGGATCACGTTGGCGGCAACGATCCAGCCCCAGGAGGTTCCGAAGGTCAGCAGCAGCGGCACGGGGATGGCGATGAGCCAGCCGGTCACAAGGACGGGTTTCCGGCCGTAACGGTCCGAGAGCGTGCCGGCGAAGTAATTGGTGCCGGCCTTGGCGAGTCCGAAGGCCACGATATAGGTCAGGGCGGACGTGTAGAGGTCAAGGTGGAAGACCTGGTCCGCCAGCAGCGGCAGCACGGTGCGTTCCTGGCCGAGGGTGCCGCCGACTAGGGCATTGACGGCGACCAGGAGTATGAACTGGGCCAGGTTCTGACGCAGGCCCAGGGTGATGCCGGTGCGCTGTGGGCGTTCCCGCCGGACTGCGCTGCCTTGCGGGGACGGGGTGTTGCCGGGCATCATTTCTGAACTCCAGTTGTCCGGGACATGCGTCGACGGCGGCCGGGTGTCCCGGCCGCCGCCAACGCTGTCAGTTAATTACTTCGGGTCGTGCCGCGATCAGTTGCTGGAAACAGATTCCCGAGCCTGCTGCCAGGCGGCCCATCCGGCGTAGCTGCCGTCGAGTTCGACGACGTCGTAGCCGGCCCGGCGCAGGGCGCTGGCCGCGACGGAGTTCCGGACCCCGCTCTGGCAGTAGGACACGATGGTGCCTTCGGAGGGGAGCTGGTCCAGGTTCCACATCACGCGGCCGCCGCTGAGCTGGTGGGAGCCTGGGATGTGTCCTGCGGCGTGTTCGGTGCGGTTGCGGACGTCGAGGACCATCGCGGCCTCAAAGCCACCCAGTTCTTCAGGCTGGATGAGCTTGGGGGTGCTGGCGGGCAGGCCTTCGAGGCCTGTGACGTAGCCGGCGACGTCGTCGATGCCGACGCGGACCAGGTGGTCCCACATTTCCTGCGCGGCGGCCTGGCTGGGGGCCAGGAGTACGAGCGGGTTCTTGTCGGTTTCGGGGTTGACCACCCAGGCGCCGAAACTGGCGGTGGACTTGCCGGAGGGGATGTTCAGGGCACCGGTGACGGTGCCTTCGTGGACTTCGGCGTTCGAGCGGGTGTCCACGAACGTCATGGCGTCGGCGGCGAGGCCCTGGGCAACAGTTTCGGTGGCGAGTTCGCTCAGGGGGGCGCGTTCGCCCATCACTGCCGGGCCCTCCCGGTTCTCGCGCTTCATCCGGCCGAAGTAGGCATGCGCATCGGGCAGGCCGTCGAGGAGCTCGGCGATGAAGCCCTCCTCGTCGTTGGCGGCCAGGTAGGGTCCCCACCAGGCGTAGAGCCGTTCGTAGCCGACCGTGCTGGAGGGGATGGCGCCGAGGGCCTTGCCGCAGGCGCTGCCGGCCCCGTGGCCGGGGTGCACCTGGACGTGGTCGGGCAGGGTCAGGAACTTATCGCGCAGGCTGGCGAACAGCTGCTTGGCGCCGGCGAAGCGGGTGTCGATGCCGCCCGCGGCCTCGTCCAGCAGGTCCGGGCGCCCCAGGTCCCCGGAGAAGACAAAGTCACCGGAGAGCAGATAGCCGGGGGTGTCGGCGAACGCGCCGTCGGTGATGAGGAAGGACAGGTGTTCCGGGGTGTGGCCCGGGGTGTGCAGGGCCTTGATGGTGATGTTGCCCAGGGTGATCACGTCGTCGTCGTTGAGGCGTTCGGCCTGGAAGCCGTACTGCCAGTCGTCCCCGCCCTCGCCGGAGACGTAGGCGGTGGCGCCGGTGGCGGCGGCGAGCTCGCGGGTGCCGGAGAGGAAGTCGGCGTGGATGTGGGTCTCGGTGACGGCCACGATCTTCATCCCGTTGGCCGCGGCCAGGGAGCGGTACACGGCGATGTCGCGGCGCGGGTCAACAACGACCGCCTCACCCTTGGCCTGGCAGCCAATGAAATAGCTGGCCTGGGCGAGGTCTTCGTCGTAAATACGCTCGATAAGCATGGGGCTCTCTTTCGCTGGGCGGGGGAGTTTCCGGGAGGGGATTCTCCGTCGGTCTACCCACAACGATAATACCCCTGGGGGTATCTTGCAACCGGCATGCGGCAGGCTGGCTGCCGGCTTCCCGCTGCTGGCCGTTATACCCGCCGGGGTATACAATTGGCAAAGTACCGCCCACCTTTGGAGCCCGCCATGGAACTTGATTCGACCGAACTCACCCCGATCATCAACCGGCTCAAGCGCGCCCAGGGACAGCTCGCCGGCGTCACGCGCATGCTCGAGGAGGGGAAGGACTGCAAGGACATCGTCACCCAGCTCGCCGCTGTCTCGAAGGCTTTGGACCGGGCAGGCTTCGCCATCATCGCGAC
Source organism: Arthrobacter sp. 01T425 (assembly GCF_056398725.1). Taxonomy (NCBI): domain Bacteria; kingdom Bacillati; phylum Actinomycetota; class Actinomycetes; order Micrococcales; family Micrococcaceae; genus Arthrobacter; species Arthrobacter sp. 01T425. The sequence goes on from NZ_JBFTPY010000010.1 coordinate 184,332, forward strand.
CGGCCTCGAGCAGTGCCTTCTCCGCGGGGACACGAGCATGGATACCAAGGATCTGGAAAAGCTCTTCCTGTCCCTTGCCTGATGCCGCCACTATTACCGCAGGAGCAGCCATGAGCTATACGCATACCGTCACGGTCCCGATGACCTGGGAAGAGGCTGTGCAGCGCACCCGCGAGGCCCTCGCCGGACAAGGCTTCGGCATTCTCTCGGAGATCGACGTCCGAGCCACGTTTGAGGCCAAACTCGGCGCCGGTGCCGCCGAGGAGCTCGGCGACTACATGATCCTGGGCGCCTGCAACCCGGCCCTGGCCAGTCGGGCACTCTCCGCAGAACCGGACATGGGCGCGCTGCTGCCCTGCAACGTCGTCGTCCGCCGGGGCAAGGACGCCGCCGAGACCACCATCCAGGCCATCGACCCGCAAACCATGGTGAAGCTCAGCAACAGCCCCGCCGTCCGCGACGTCGCCAACGACGCCGACACCCGGCTCCGCGCCGCCCTGCACACACTCAGCGGCGCAGAAATCCCGGGGAACTGAAGCACCCGACGCCTCGACGGCATCAAGATGCCCGGCCGGGCCGCCGGCCGGTGCTGAGGCATCAACACTACCGTTTGGATGTCAGCCTCTGGAGTTGTTCCGGGGGATCCGAGGGTAGATGAGTTGTGCGTGCACGCCCGCGTTGTCGGTAGACGCCGCCACGGCTGGCCCCGGCTCACCCTTGCCGGGGGATGCGCGGGGCGGGGGCGGGCGGCAGAGTGCAGATATGACGAAGACCCGCGAGCGCAAGGGCTGGCTGCGCCAGGCGGCGCCCGGACTCAATGCCGTGGCTACGTACCATAAGGACTGGTTCGGCAAGGACATCGTTGCCGGGGTTGTCCTGACGACGTTGCTCGTTCCGCAGGGCATGGCCTATGCCGAGCTGGCGGGGCTGCCGCCGATCACCGGGCTGTACACGAGCATCCTCTGCCTGCTCGCCTACGCGGTCTTTGGCCCGTCCCGCATCCTGGTCCTGGGGCCCGACTCTGCCCTCGGGCCTATGATCGCCGCGACGGTCCTGCCCATTGTCGCGTCCGACGGCGACCCGCAGAAGGCGATCGCGCTCGCGTCGATGCTTGCCCTCATGGTCGGCGCCATCATGGTCTTGGCGTCCGTGGCCAAGCTCGGCTTCATCGCCGACCTCATCTCCAAGCCGACGATGATCGGCTACATGAATGGTCTCGCGATCACCATCCTGGTGGGCCAGCTCCCGAAGCTCTTCGGGTTCAAGATCGAAAGCGAAAACTTCATTGGCGACCTGGTCGGATTCGTCGAGGGCGTGGCCAATGGCGAGACAGTGGTCGCCGCGGCGGCGGTCGGCATCGGCGGGATTGTGCTGATACTGGTTCTGCAGCGGTGGCTGCCCAAGGTCCCGGCGGTACTCGTCATGGTGGTCGCCGCGATCGCGGCCACGGCGGTCTTCGATCTGGCCGCAAAGGGCGTCTCGCTGGTCGGGGAACTCCCGCGGGGATTCCCGCCGTTCACCATTCCCCAGGTGGACTTCGCGGACCTCGGGCTGATGTTCGCCGGGGCCCTCGGTATTGCGCTGGTGTCCTTGACGGACACGATCTCGACGTCGACGGCGTTCGCCGCACGCACCGGGCAGGAAATCCGCGGCAACCAGGAGATGATCGGGATCGGTGCCGCGAACCTGGCCGCGGGCCTCTTCCAGGGCTTCCCGGTCAGCACCAGCGGATCCCGGACCGCCGTCGCCGAACGTTCCGGCTCGAAGTCGCAGCTCACGGGCGTGACGGGCGCCGTGCTGATTCTCCTCATGCTGGTGTTTTTGCCGGGGCTGTTCCGGAACCTGCCACAGCCGGCACTGGCGGCCGTGGTGATGACGGCGTCGATCTCCCTCGCCGACATTCCCGGAACGGTTCGGCTCTGGCACCAGAGGCGCACCGAGTTCTACCTGTGCATGGCCGCCTTCCTTGGGGTCGCGTTCCTGGGCGTCCTGCCCGGCATCGGCATTGCGGTGGGGCTGTCCATCCTGAACATCTTCCGCCGGGCGTGGTGGCCGTACGAGACCGTGATCGGGCGGGTGCCCGGCTATGAGGGGTTTCACGACATCCGCGTCCACCCGGACGCGAAGCACCTGCCCGGCCTGGTGATCTACCGGTGGGACGCCCCGTTGTTCTTCGCCAACGTCCGGCCGTTCCGCGACAACATCCGGCACCTGGCCCGGACGGAACCCAAACCGCGGTGGATCGTCATCGCGGCCGAGCCGATCACGGACGTTGACACCACCGCCGCGGACGTCTTGCTCGATCTGGATGTCGAACTGAACGCGCAGGGTATCTCCCTGGTGTTCGCCGAGGTCAAGCACAGGACCCGGGAGAAGATCGAAAAGTACGGATTGACCCGCGAAATCGAGCCGGAGCATTTCTATCCCACCACCGAAGCAGCCGTTGCCGCCTACATGGCCCAGACCGGCGCCCAATGGAGCGCCGAAGAGTAACGGCAGGGGAGCAGACGTGGTTCCTCCTTAGCGGTGAATACGATCTGACCCGGAAGTGAGCAGCACGGAGTCGACGGCGGAGGCAGGCGCCGCGCGCCATGCACCCCGGTCCAGGACAACGGTGGTCAGGACTGCCAGGACCACGACGGCGAAGTAGATCAGTTCCGCCCGGCCAGCCTCGGCACCGGAGAAACCGAAGGAACCCACCGTAAACGTGCCTTGACTGTCGTGGAAGAGGTATGTGAGCAGCACGCTTCCGCCAGTGCGGTTGAACAGCCACACGTAGAGGAAGGTGATGGCGAAGGTGGTGGGCAGCCCGATCAGGCTGAGCTGCCCTAACACGACCAGTGGAACGTGCCAGAGGGCCACCACAACGCCCAGGAGTGCCGCGGACCGCAGCGGCGCCCACCTCGCCTGGAGCAGCGGCAGGGCATACCCGCGGAAACCGGGTTCCTCTCCCAGAGGTCCGTCCAGCGGATTGACCAGACGCACGGCAAAAACGGCCAGGAGCCCGGACCACGTCACCTGGGCCAGCCCCGGTGCAGGGGCGCCGAGTGCCATGTTCGCGAATCCGGTGACCAAGGCCATCAACGGCGGGAGGAGGAGGGCCACGGCGTACCAGACCCAGCCCACCCGCCACCGGATGAGCCGCCGGCCCCACGCCCGGAAGCCGGCCCTGCCCTCGGCGAGCCCAATGACCATCAGGGCCGCAGCCAGCGGACCGATCGGCAGGAATTCGAACTGCGGCATCAGCCCGGCCGCATAGAGCGGCCAGGAGCACCAGGAGATCGCGAACGCCAGGACAAAGAACGCCGGGAGGCGGTGACGCTGCAGCCAGACCTTGAAACGCGGCATGACGGCTCCTGGGGAGCAGGGACGGATACGGCTCATTGTCCGCCCGCGGGCGCCCCCGAATCCAGCAATGCCGAAACGGGCACCCTCCGCGGACCGCAGCCGGCGTTCCGCTGGCATCACGAGAACAACGCGGGGTCACTTACGGCCGGTCCGAGGCGCTTTGATGGGCCGTAAGTGACCCCGCGTTGTTTTTCTACTCGCGGGTAGGGCCGAGTTGGTCCCTCGCGCCCCCCGCCCAGCCCTGTCATAGTGGGTCACGACACACAGAGTTAACCGGATCCGCTCGCAAAAACCATGGTTTCCTTGGCAAAATGCAGGTGGATCAATTGCTTCTAAAGGAGACCCATGGGCGCGAACACCGCGGAAAACACCAACCTTCGGCTTAAGGCCGTGCTGGATGTTCTGGCAGAGGAGGTATGGACGGGCGAGAAGCTGAACGCCGGAGCCGTGCTGGGCGAGGCAATCGCACGGGTGCCGCTCAACGACCACGAACGCGAACTCCTCAGTGGCGGCATTCCCCGCGGCCACAAGACGCTGACCACCGCCACGGCCAAGCTGGTCAAGGCCGGCTGGCTGGTCAAGGGCCGCTCCGGCTGGTCCATCACCGATGACGGCCAGCGCGCCACGGTGGCTTTCGCCGAGCCTGCCGCCTTCGCTGCAGCGCTCGACGCCGGCACTCCCGTTCCGGCGGGCACGCCGCTTCCGACTGCTCCCGCGGCAAAGCCGGCGAAGCCGGAGAAGGCAGCAAAGGCAGAAGCGGCGCCGACCGCCGCGGCCGGGGAAGCGCCGTCGACCACTTCCAAGGTTGCCGGCAAGGCTGCCAAGCTCATCGAGGAGGCCGTGGCCCCCGTGGCCAAGGCGGTGCGCAAGCGCAAGCCCGCAGCGAAGGCCGCACAGCCTGCGGCAGCAGCGTCGGCAGAAGCCCCGGCGGCGGCGGCCTCTGCTGTCAGCGTCGACACCATCGAACAGCCGGACGCCGTCGCGGTTGCCGGCGACTTCAGCATTCTGCTGGGCGCGCCCGCCAACTGGGCGCCGCAGTACGACGAAGTCCAGATGGAACTGGACCAGGTGGATCAGCTCTGGAAGATTGCCGCGGACATTCCTGCCGGCTTCTACTCCTTCAAGATCGCCCTGAACCGCTCCTGGGACGAAAACTACGGAGCGTTTGGCGTCTTCGACGGACCCAACCACGAAGTCCACCACGGCGGCGGCCTCCTGGTCATCCAGTACGATCACCGCACCCGGGACATCGTCCAGCCGTAGCACCGACGCGCAACCGTCCTGCCGACGGGCAAATGACACTGCGACACCCGAAATCGGGTGTTTGCAGGGTCATTTGCGCGCCGCGGGCGGGTTTGGCATCCTGAGCCTGCCCCGCCTGAGCCTGCCCCGCCTGAGCCTGCCCACCCTGAGTCCGCCAAGCCTGGGTCTGCCCCGCCTGACCCTGCCGAGCGGCGGCGGCCCGGCCTAGCATTGCCTCATGGAGACCGTCGAGGTTGCGGGCCTGCGCATCCGGTACCGGCGTGCGGGCCAGGGTCCGCCGCTGGTCCTGCTGCACGGCGCCTACGAAGACAGCCGCATCTGGCGGCGGCAGCTCGAGGATCTGCAGGCTGACTTCACGGTTTTCGCCTGGGATGCACCCGGGTGCGGCGGCTCGGACGATCCGCCGCCGGACTTCACCGGACAGGACCTGGGCGACGCACTGGCAGGCTTTCTGCGGGAAGCGGTTCCCGGCCGGCCGCACGTCCTCGGGCTGTCCATGGGCTCCGGCATTGCACTGGAGCTCTACCGGGCACACCCGTCAGTGCCCGCGTCGCTGCTGCTGGTCTCGGCGTACGCCGGTTGGGCCGGATCTTTGCCGCCCGAGGAAGTAGAGCGCCGGTATGCGCAGGTGCTCGCCGAACTCGATCAGCCGGCGGAACAATTCATCCCCGTATGGCTGCCCACGCTGTTCACGGAACACGCTGATCCGGCGGCGGTGCAGGAAACCAGCGCAATCATGGCCGACTTCCACCCGGGCGGCATGCGGGCACTGCTGAACGCGAACGCCCACGCCGACTACCGCGACGTGCTGCCCACCATCGCGGTGCCCACCCTGCTGCTGTACGGCACGGACGACGTTCGCTCGCCGCAGAGCGTGGCCCGCGAGATGAACCGGCGGATCCCTGGCTCGACGCTGGTGATGATTCCCGACGTCGGGCACATGGCGGCCGTCGAAGCGCCGGCTGCCTTCAACGCCGAGGTGCGCCGGTTCCTGCACGGACTCTCCGCGCGGTGACGCCCGCTAGAACCGGGTCGGGTCCGGCCGCGGCGGCACCGGGCCGGGATCCGGAATCGGGAGGGGGCCGGGCGGCGTCGGGAACGGCCCCGGTTCCGGTGACGGCGTGGGCGCGGGGCCGGGTACCGGCTCGGGCCCAGGAACCGGCGGCGGCGTGACCGGACCGGGTTCCGGCGGGAACGGGTCTCCGGGCTCCGGCGGCGGCGTCGTGGGGCCGGGTTCTGGCGGAAACGGATCGGGGCCGGGGGGTGGTGGAATAGTCATGCGTGGCTTCCTTTCGTGGGCTGGCGTTCAGGATCGTCGATCAGGCGCCGCGGCGCCGGCGCAACACCTGCAGTTCCCAGGGCCGCAGGCGCACCGCAGCCGCGGAAAGGCCCTCCCGCACCGCACCCGCGGCGGAACCCCCGGCCGAGCCGCCGTCGGAGGCGTCGGCGTCGGCCGGATAGTTGCCCAGGACCAGCTCCGCGTCAGCCCAGGCCTCGTCCCCGAGGTCCGCGTCGCGCACCTCGCCGGAGAAGTTGCCCAGCACCAGCAGCTCCGGAATCCCGGCGCCGTCCGTGGGACCGTCTGCGGGACTGCCGGAAGAAACGGCTGAACCGGGCCCGGTCAGGGCCCGGGTGAACGCATAGACGTGCGGGTCATCCGGCAGCAGCATGGTGAAGTTCCCGTGCGAGACCACCGGTTCCGCATGCCGCAGCGCTATCACCTGGCGGTAGAAGCTGTAGACCGAATCCGGATCATCCACCTGGGCGGCGGCGTTGATGTGGTTGGCATTCGGGTTCACCGCGATCCAGGGTGCCCCGGTGGTGAAGCCGGCATGCCGGGAGGCGTCCCACTGGACTGGGGTCCGCGCGTTGTCCCGGTTCAGCGGCGCGAGGGCGGCGAGGACCTCGGCGTCGGTGTGGCTCAGGTGCGTGGTGGCTTCGCGGTGGTGGTTGAGGACCTCGATGTCGCGGTAATCGCTGATCGCGCCGAACGTCATGTTGGTCATGCCCAGTTCTTCACCCTGGTAGACGTAGGGCGTGCCGCGGTGCAGGTGCAGGACGCCGGCCAGCATTTTGGCGGAGAGCTCGCGGTATCGGGGGCTGTCGTCGCCGAAGCGGGACACGGCGCGGGCCTGGTCGTGGTTGCCCCAGTACAGGCTGTTCCAGCCCGTCTCGGCCAGCCCGTCCTGCCAGCGGCCCAGTGTCCGCTTCAGCTCGGTGAGCAGGAGTTTCTTGGGCCGCCACTTGTCGCCGTCCTCCTGGTCCAGCGCCACGTGCTCGAACTGGAACACCATGTCCACCTCGGCCCGGGCTGGGTCGGTGTACAGGATGGCGTCGTCCACGGTCACTCCGGGCATTTCGCCGACGGTGAGCAGTTCGCCGGTGCGCTTCGCGAAGACTTCCCGGTGCATCTCTTGCAGGAACTCGTGCATGCGGGGGCCGTCGATGTAGAACGGGGAGCCGTCACCAAAGAGCTTGCCGTCGGCCACCGGGCCGTCCGGGAGCGAGGTGTCCTTGGAGATGAAGTTGATGACGTCCATCCGGAACCCGTCCACGCCCCGGTCCAGCCACCAGTTCATCATCTCGTAGACCGCGGCGCGGACCTCCGGATTCTCCCAATTCAGGTCCGGTTGCTTCTTCGAAAAGATGTGCAGGTAGTACTCCCCGGTGGCCTGGTCGAACTCCCACGCGGGCCCGGAGAACGCCGAGCCCCAGTTGGTTGGCTCCGCCGCCTTGCGCCGCGGGGAGGCGCCGGCGTCGACGTCCCGCGGCGGCCGCCACCAGTACCAGTCGCGCTTCGGGTTCTCCTTCGAGGACCGGGATTCCACGAACCACGGGTGCTCGTCCGAGGTGTGGTTGACCACCAGGTCCATCACCAGCTTCATGCCGCGCACGTGCAGCCCGTCGGTCAGTTCCCGGAGCTCCTCGAGGGTACCGAACAGCGGGTCCACGTTCCGGTAGTCGCTGATGTCGTAGCCGTTGTCGTCCTGCGGGGAGGTGTAGATCGGGGAGAGCCAGACGACGTCGACCCCCAGCCGCTGGAGGTAGTCCAGCCTGCTGATGATTCCGCGGAGGTCGCCGATGCCGTCGCCGTTGGCGTCGGCAAAGCTGCGCGGATAGATCTGATAGACGACGGCGCGTTGGAACCAGTCGCCGGCAGTCGCCTTGGGTGTTTCCGTGGGGGCTTCTTCGACCGTCATGGGGACTCCTCAGCTGGTCCGGCAGACAAGGGGGCAGCGCGTTGCTGACCCGCCAACGTCTGATTATTGACCAGTTGGCGGGGGCTGGGAAGACCTGCCCGGTCCGGCTGTGCTGTCGTGCTGTCCAGGCGCGGCCGCCCGGCCCGGCTAGTTCTGCGAGGCGATGGCGTTGTCGCGGTCCTCGAAGACGTCCTCGCCCGGTCCGGAGAAGGCCTTGGAGCGCTGGATCGCCTCGATGGATCCGGTGAACAGCTGGGAGTCGTGGGGATCCGGGTGCCGGTGGTGCTCGGCCGTAGCCTTGCCGGGGCGCTTGGAGCCCGTGACGGCGTCGGACGCGTTGCCGGAAGTGGACGCCGCCAGTGCCGACGGCAGCGATTCGAGGCGGACGTGGGGGAGCGCCGTCGGGTGGTCCTGCTGCAGGAACAGCACCAGTTCCTCGCGGATCAGGCAGCGGAGGTCGAACAGGGAGGCGCTGTCCGCGGCGCTGACCAGGATGCGCACGCGGACAAAGCCGGCGGTGGCGTCCGTGATCTGCAGGATCCCCACACGCTTGTCCCACAACGGCGTATCGGCCAGGACCTTCTTCAGCTCGCCGCGCATTGCCTCGACGGGAGCGCGCCAGTCGAGGTCGAACTCCACGGTGCCCATAACCTCGGACTGCCGCCGGGTCCAGTTCTCGAAGGGGGTGGTGGTGAAGTACGTCGAGGGCAGGATCAGCCGGCGGTCGTCCCAGATGTGGACCACCACGTAGGTCAGGGTGATCTCCTCGATCCGGCCCCATTCCTTCTGGACCACCACCACGTCGTCCACCCGGATCGCGTCCGTGAAGGCGAGTTGGATGCCGGCGAAGACGTTGACCAGCGAGGTCTGCGCGGCGAGGCCCGCGACAATCGAGATCACGCCTGCGGAAGCCAGGAGCCCGGCGCCGAGCGCCTGGATCGCGGGGAACGTCAGCATCATGCTGCCCAGGGCCACCACCGCAATCAGTGCGACGCCGATCCGCCGGGCCAGGATCACCTGGGTGCGCAGCCGCCGGGCGCGCCGGTTGTCCGCGACATCCACCCGGTACCGGGTCAGCACCATTGCCTCGATGATGAGCAGCATGGCGATGGCCAGCCAGGCCAGCGAACCGATGAGCGCAATCAGCAGCAAATGGTCCAGGCCGTGGCGCCATTCAAGATCCCCGCCGCTCGTGGCGAGCGCGATCCGGACGGCGATCAGGCACAGCGACAAGCGCAACGGCAGCCGGGCCACGCGGGAGGTCTCGCGCAGTTCGGGCTTGCTGCGGTTGAGCCGGAGCACAATCTTGCGCACCAGCCAGGACAGGACGAGCCCGGCAACCACGGCGAGGGCCATGGCCAGGAACGGCATTGCTTGGGTGAGGAACTCTTGCATTACTTAAGCTCTAGCAAGCTTCCACGGGCAACTGAAATCGCCGGGATGTCAACGTGGGTCTCCTCACGCCGCTGCAGGAGCCGGCGGGCACGGCAAGTCTTCGGCAGGTTCCGGCGCGGACCATCGCAGTCCAGCGCAGTCCGGCCGCGGGCCCGGACAGAGTTCGGCCCGCCACTCCGGGACTTTTGCCTCTTGATTTTGCCGACGGACGCTCCAGAATGGTCGAACCACTTGAATCCCAGGGGGAGGGTGACATGCGTCGACTCGCGGCGTTCGGCACGGCAGCGTCGGCCGGCTTCTTGGTTGCGGCGCTGCTGGGCGCCTGCGGTGCGCCCGCGGGCCCGGGGCCGACGTCGCCGTCGATGCCCACCGTGCCCCCACTGACGTCCGCGCCGGCCAGTAGCGGCGCCGTCGATGTCCCGCCGACCGAGCCGCCGTCGGCGCCGGGCACTCCGGCGCCGACGGCGGCGGATTGGCAGAGCCTCAAGACCCCGGACGGGAAGCTCGAGTTCGATCACCCCGCCGAGTGGACCGTCAAGGACCGCGGCGCCGAGGCGGCACCCGGCGGCGTGTTCCTGGAGGTCCTGAACGCGGGCGGCAAGTCGCTGGCCACCTTGAAGACCAACGTCGCCCCGGGCGCGGAATGCACGCAGCGGATCCCCTACCAGGTGCTCGATCTGGTGCAGGTTCCGGCCCTGGCCCAGCAGGGCGTCACGCCGCACTTCATCTTTGAGTTGCGGCTGTATCCGGCCGAGAAGGACCCCACGAAGGCCAACGTCATGGCCTACGGCATCAGCTCCGCGCCCAAGCCGTCCGGCCCCGATGCCTGCCCGATTTTCCAGTTCTTCACCTGGCCGCCCAGCGGAGCGTCGTTCGGGGGCGTCTATAACCCCTTCGACACCACCCCGGGCAACGAGCCCTTTGTCGACACCCCGGAGGCCTATCTGGAGACCTCCGAATACCAGGACATCAGGAAGATGATCACCTCGCTGCGCCCGGCGGGGCAGTAGGGCCGGCCCGGGCTCATGGCGAGGCGACGGCTCACAGCGGCTGCGGTTCCGGCTCCGTTTGTTTCGGCGCTGGTGCTCGCGGCCCTGCTGCTGGCCGGCTGCGGCTCACCGGCGGCGCCCCCTGCGACATCCGGCGCTGCGCCGGAGGCAACGTCCGCAGGTCCGCCTGCCGGAGGCACCCAACCGGGAAATGACCAGCCGGGAAACACCCAGTCGGGAGACTCTTCGCAGGGGACACAGGGAACCACGCCGTCGGAGTCAGCCACGGACACAGCATCGGGAACGGCTCCGGGGAGCACCGCGGCGGCAACCCCGACGACGTCGGCCCTCCCGCCGTCGTCGTCCGGCTGGAAGACGTTCACGACGTCGGACGGGACGCTGAGTTTCGACTACCCCGCCGCGTGGGAGATCCGGGACCCTGCGGGGGAGGCGCCGCTGGGCGGTGAGTTCGTGGACGTCGTGAACGCCGCCGGGAAGCAGATGGCCGCGCTGCGCACGAACATCGTCACGGGCGCCGAATGCGGCGATCAACAGCCCTACTTGCTCATCGACTCTCAGCCGATGCAGGCGCTCGCCGAACCCGGTGCGGCGGACCAGAGCCCGCCGCGCTACGTCTTTGAGGCCCGGGGCGACTTCGGGGCGGCGGAGGCTTCGCCGCCCACCTACGCGTCGTACGGCATCACCATGATGCCGGAGGAGACCGGGCCCACGTCGTGTCCGATGTTTCAGCTCTTCCTCTGGCCGCCCAGCGGCGCGCTGTTCGGGCAGGCGTATGACCCCGGGAAAAACACGACGCCGGGGGACCCCGGGCTGCCGTACCTGGAGAAGGCGAAGCTCTACGCCAGCACGGCGGAGTACCAGGACGTCCGGAAGATGATCACGTCGCTGCGTCCGGCGGGCAACGGCGCGGCCACGGGCACGGGGACTGGCGCCGCGACGGAACCGGCGAAGTAGCTGCGTTAGACGACGCTGGGTTAGACAGCAGGCAGGTGCCGGTGGCGGTGACGGTGTTCCCGGACCGCAGGTGTCGGCGAGGCGTTCCTGCCGCCGCGCTGCCCGGTCCACGGGTTGCTGCTGACCTCCCGGATCAGCCCGGTGCCGGCGCACTCGCGCACGGCCATGATGCCGTCCGCCGCCTGGCGCTTGTCGTCGAATGCTGTGGAAATCGCCAACACGGTCCCGTCGGCGGCAAGGAGCCGGAACCGTACATTGGATTCCGCGTCGGTGAAGATTTCGAACTGTCCAGCCATTGTCTTGTCCTTGTCTAGCGGTGGTGACCGCCGGTGGAGGGTAAGAGCACTTCTTTGTGCTGTTGCCGGGTCTTCGACAAATCGCTGCAGTGCCGGTAGCCACCCTTTCGTGGACGGCGCCCCCGGGAAAGAGGCAAAGGTCCCTTGGTGTCTGGCGGATGAGACTGGGCCGGCAGTACCAAGTCCTGTGTGCCGAAACCGGGCGCCCGGATGGGCGCTACATTGGGAACATGGCGGGCAAACATCCTGTGCAGTTTCCGGCGGATTCCGGCGAGCCGGTGCGGCTGAACGCGCGGGTGTCCGGTGTGGTCCAGGCGGTCGGCTTCCGCTACTGGACGGTCCGGAAGGCCGAGGAACTGGGGCTCAGCGGCACGGTCCGGAACAACACCGACGGCTCCGTGGGCATCGTGGCCGAGGGGCCGCAGTCCGTGGTGCTGGAACTGCGGCGCTGGCTGCGCTCGCCGGAGGCGCCCGGCCGGGTGGAGGACGTCGAAGAATCCGTCTCGGCCGCGACGGGGGAGTTCGGCGGATTCGACGTGGCCTACTAGGGCTGCAGCTTTCCGGCGGCCGGCATCGTGGCCGGTCCGGGGCGAAGGACCCTCGGCAGGGGTCCGGTTTCTGAGTAGGGTGGCCCCATGCAGAAGATATCGCTCGATGCCCTTGCCCGGCAGCAGCTGGCTGCCGCGGTTGCGGCGCCCAGCGGACGGGCTGCGGACACTGCGTTTGGCGGGCATGAGAAAGTCCTGCGCCAGACCGTCATGGCGTTCAGGGCGGGGACGCAGCTGAGCGAGCACCAGAACCCCGGCGAGGCGACCGTGTTTGTGCTCCGCGGCTGCGTGCGCCTGCGGGCCGGCAACGAATCGTGGCAGGGCAAGACCGGCGATCTGCTGATCGTGCCCGAGGGGCTGCACAGCCTGGAAGCCGAGGAAGATTCGGCGATCCTCATGACCGTGGCGAAAATCAAGACCTGACGGCCCAGCCGCAGGCGGCGAGACCGGTCGAAGCCACTCCAGGGGCCGGATTACCGCAAGGAGCAGGACATGACTGTCATCCCTTTCGACGAGGTCCCAAAGACCCGGCGGTGGTGGGCCAGGGGGGCCTTCGCCGCAGTTGTCCTCGCGGTGGCTGTCCCGTTGGTGGCGGCGGGTTTGGCAGGCACTATTGCGCTGGTCACGACCGGCCTGGGCGCCGTGTTGGTGGCCGTGGCAGCGATCTACTGGTTCCTCATCAGCCGCGGTCTTCTGCGCTGGTTTGCGCTGGCGCTGGCGGTACTCGCACCCCTTGTGGTCGTGGCCCTCTACATCCAGGGGAGCCTGCTCCGGGAGGTGGCGATTGCCGCTGCGCTGGCATTCGTTGCCCTGGTCTGTGCCCGCGCCGCGCTCCGGGAAAGGAGTGAGGGCAAAGCCATGCCCGAGCACCCCGCCCCTGCCTGGCAGCATGCTTTCCTGGTGATGAATCCGCGTTCCGGCGGGGGCAAGGTGGTGAAGTTCGACCTCCAGCGGAAGGCGGAAGAACTCGGCGCCGAGGTGGCGCTTCTTGAGGGACCGGGACCGGTTGACGTCGACGCGTTGGCCCGGCAGGCCGTGGAGCGCGGGGCCGATCTGCTCGGCGTCGCCGGTGGGGACGGAACCCAGGCGCTGGTGGCCGGCATTGCGGCCGAGCACAACCTTCCGTTCCTGGTGATCAGCGCCGGCACGCGCAACCATTTCGCCCTGGATCTCGGGCTGGACCGCGAGGACCCGACAGGCTGCCTCGATGCCCTCCGGGACGGGGTGGAGCTTCACGTCGACCTCGGCAAGATCAACGGCCGCACCTTCGTCAACAACGCATCCTTCGGGGTGTACGCCGAGGTGGTGCAGAGCCCTGCGTACCGCGACGACAAGGCCGGTACCGTGCTGGAGATGCTTCCGGACCTGATCAGGGGCGATAAGGGTGCGCGGCTGCGGGCGCAGGCTGACGGGGAGACGGTGGACGGCCCGCAGGCGGTGCTGGTGAGCAACGGTCCGTACGGCAGCAATGACCTCGCCGGCCTGGGCCGCCGAACCCGGCTGGACCGCGGCGTGCTCGGCGCGGTGGCGATTTCCGCCGCCAACACCCGGGAAGCGGTCGGCCTGCTGCGCCGTGCCACGAAGCGCGGCCTGATCCAACGCACCGCGGCGGAGGTGGTGGTCGACGCCGACGTGCCCGATATCCCCGTCGGAGTGGACGGCGAGGCTCTGCTGATGAGCACACCGGTACGGTGCACCATCGAACCCCGCGCACTGCGGGTACTGGTTCCGCGGAACCGTCCGGGCGTCCCGCCGGCCCAACCGGCGCTGGATCTGGTCCGGCTCCGCGAGCTGGCATGGGGCCGGCACGTGTCTGCGCCGTCTGCGCCGTCGTCCGCCGTTCCTCCGCACGCCGGCGGGGGATCGTAGCCTCGGCAGATCTGGCCTGAACGGTGTACGACGGCGACTAGTTGTGCCGTGCCCACAACTGCAGCCACACGAGCAGGCGCGTTTCGGCGTCGTCGAGGTCTATGCCGAAGAGCGGCTCCACCCGGGACAACCGGTACCGGACCGTGTTGACGTGCACATCCAGCGACTTGGCGGCGTCGATCGCGTTTCCGCCGCAGCTGAGGTAGGCGTAGATGGTCTCCTCGAAGGACTTCCTGTGCTGTTCGTCGTACGCCGCGATGCTCAGCGCGTGCGCCCCGGGCAGTTGGCCGGCGGCCGTCAGCGCCGAGACGAACTGGCGCAGCAGCAGACGCGAGCCGAGGGAGTCGTCGTCGGCCACGATGTCATCCGAATCCGCGGCGATGCGCCCCTCCGCGACGTTGCGCACAAGTTCGGACAAGACCAGTTCCGCGTTGACCCTGGAGTCCTCCAGCCGGTCGATCGTCGCCGCGGCGCCGAGCGCGGCCAGGACCGGGCGTGCGAGCAGCCGCCGCGCATTCTGCACAATTTTCAGAAGCGCGGTGCGCTGGAAGTGGCGTGAGGTTTCGGTGGTTTGCGGCAGGACGATGTACACGATGTTGTCCGAGAGCCCGCAGACGGCCGAGGGCAGCCGGATGGCGCAGGCGGTCCGGATGGTGTCGAAGAGCCGGAGGCGGGACTGCAGCGTTTCGGCCGCGATGGCCTCGGACGGCCAGACGCCCAGGGCCGCAACCCGGATCGACGGCGCCGAGATCCCGAGCCTGATGGCGGCCAGTTCGGCGCGTTTCGGATCGAACAGCAGCGGCTGGACGAGATCGATCTGGCGGGTCAGGTTCGAGACGTAGGTGGTCCGTTTGTGCAGGATGTGGAGCGCGGCCACGTTGGCGGCTTCGCGCAGGATCCGGTTGGCGTCCTCGTTGTGGTGGTCCGCCAGTTCAAGGAGCCAGAGCGAGCCCAGAACGGAGTCGCCGGCCCGGATCGCTATGGCCGTGCGCCGGAGCGAGGGATCCTGCGTGGCCACATCCAGCGCATCGGTGGCGGCATGGACACGGCGGTAATCGTTGTCCGTTTCCAACGAATGCGGCACCTGCAGGCTCAGGATGGAGCTCCGGCGCGTCTCGTCAATGGGCTGGTCCGGGAGGGTGGAATACGCCAGGATCGTCTGCTCGGGATCGGCGATCGCGATGGCACCGCCGGCCTGGGCCGCCACCGTGTTGGCGAGGTCGAACAGGTCTCCGGGCCGGATGTCCACGAGGGTCCGGCCCGATTGCCGGTGCGGGACCACTGCCGCGTCCATGATCTCCGCGAGCTGGTTCCAGGGCACCGAGTCGGAGGCCCGGAACAGCGCCATCCCGTTGTCCCGGGCGGCTGCCCGCAGGACTTCGTCCGAGGTGCCGTTGGATTTGTAGACGATCGCCACGTACCCGGCGTCGCTGAGTTCCCGCACTTTCGCGCCCAGACGCTTCCCGGAAAGTGACAAACCAATGGCCAGGGCAACGGCACCCGGGAACTTGGCGGGCCGCGCCGTCGAGTCGTAGAGAACCGAGCCGGCGACAATCTGCCGGTCATCTGATGGCATTTCCACGAGGCTGAGAATTTCCGAGCCCGCCGAGCGGGCGACGTCGGCCAGGGTAGGCAGCGCGTGCGTCTTCACCTCCGATGCCGTCACCGGGACACCCAAGAAGCTGTTTGGTATTCGCTACTAATGATTGGCCCTTCAATTTGTCGATAACTCCATGGTGATGCGGAGCTTCATTTCCTACGCTGAACCATAACGCAGCACAGTTCAACGGAAGGCCGTCATTGAAAATCAGCGAAGCCAGGCAACTCGTCCAGGTGAAGGCCCCCGTCCTGTCCCGCCAACGGCGCGTGCTGGCGGGCGCCTACAACGTCGAGGAATTCCGGAAAGCGGCACGCAAGGTCCTGCCTGCCGGGATTTTCGACTATCTCGACGGCGGATCCGAAGACGAAGTGACGCTCCGCCGCAACCGGGCCGTCTTCGACGCCTGGGCCCTCATGCCCAGCTGGGGCCCGGTGTCCGGACCCGACACGACGACGACCCTGCTCGGAGAAGAAAGCGCGCTGCCGCTGACCTTGACCCCCACCGGGGCGACCCGGCTGTTCCATCCCGAGGGCGAACTTGCCGTCGCGGCCGCCGCGGACCGGGCCCGCATCCCCTATGGGCTGGCCGGGCTGAGCACCGTGCCCATGGAAACCATCGCAGAGCACCACCCGTCCCTTGACCGCTGGTTCAACTTTGGCCTCACCTCCGACGCCCAGGCGATGAAGAACAAACTGGCCCGCTGCAAGGCAGCCGGATTCAACACCCTGATTGTCGGCGTCGACACGCGGGCACTGGGTTCCAGGGAACGGGACCTCCACAACGGATTCACCGCCCCTCCCGCGCTCACGCTGTCAACCATCGCGGACATCGCCCGGCGCCCTTCCTGGTGGATCAACTTTTTGAAGTCGGACGGCATCAGCTTCCCGAACCTGGATCCGCAGAGCCCCGCCGCCTCCTCCGTGGTGACCCCGACCATGTGGCAGCACATCCTGGGCCACTCGGATGCCAGCAGCGGCTGGAAGGAACTTGAGGCCCTGCGGCAGGCCTGGCACGGCAAAATCGTACTCAAGGGCTGCGTCAACCCGGCCGACGTCGCGAAGGCCTCCCGGATTGGCCTGGACGCCGTCCAGTTGAGTAATCATGGCGGCCGCCAGCTCGATCACATGCTGAGCCCCATGGACGTCCTCCAGGAATCGCGGCAACGGGTGGGCGATTCGATCGAGATCTACGTGGACTCCGGCATCCGCCGGGGGAGCGACATCCTCAAGGCGCTGGCGCTGGGGGCCGATGCCTGTTCGATCGGCCGGGCCTACCTGTACGGATTGGTAGCGGCCGGCTCACCGGGCGTCGGACGCATCATCGACATCTTCGGGGATGAACTGCGGCGTACGATGACGTTAGTGGGCGTCTCCAGTATTTCCGAGTTGAAGGCCCGGGGCGGGGAAATTCTTCGGGATATTCGTCATTCCGGAGAACTTCTTGAGACAAGAGCGTCGGAAAACACAAATTCTTGAGTTTTGAATAAGCAGTCATGCAGTGCCCTCCCGCAGCGTTGCGGGAGCCTAGAGAATCCCTGAACAGCTAAGGAAGCCATGCGCACCCGATACCTTCTTCCCGTTCTCACCATAGCCACGGCGCTCTCGCTCTCGGGCTGTGTCAACAACAGCGAACCCGCCGCCACCGGCTCGGCATCCGGTACCGCTGACGCCATCGACGTGCAAAAGAATGACTCCATTGCCGCCTCGCTCCCGGAAAAAATGAAGAGCTCCGGCGTGCTCAACGTCGGCATGGCCAACAACTACCCGCCCAACGAGTTCAAGGACGATAACGGCGAACCGGCAGGCTGGTCCGTGGACCTCACCAACGCCTTGGGCAAGGTTATGGGGTTGAAGGTCAACTTCGACATCGGCACCTTCGATAACATTCTGCCGGCGGTGAAGGCAGGGAAGGATGACATGGGAATGTCGTCGTTCTCCGACACGCTGGAACGCGAAAAGCAGGTGGATTTCGTGAACTACTACTCAGCCGGCATCCAGTGGGCGTCGCCCAAGGGCAAGAATGTGGACCCGAACAACGCCTGCGGGCTTAAAGTCGCCGTCCAGGCCACCACCTATGAGGACACGCATGAGGTGCCGGCCAAGTCGAAGGCCTGCACGGATGCAGGCAAGCCGGCGATCACCATTTTCAAGTACGACGCGCAGGACCAGGCAACCAACGCCCTCGTGGTGGGGCAGGTCGATGCTATGAGCGCCGATTCGCCCGTGACTCTGTATGCGATCTCCAAGACCAAGGACAAGCTGCAGACCGCCGGCGACGCCTTTGAGGTGGCGCCGTACGGGATGCCCGTGGCCAAGGGTAGCGAATTTACCCCGGTCCTGCAGAAGGCGTTGCAGGCACTGATCGACGACGGTACGTACAACAAGATCCTGTCCAAGTGGGGCGTCGAGTCCGGTGGCGTCAAGACAGCAACTCTCAACGTGGCAGCCAAAGGGTGATAGCAAATGAGCGAGCCGGAATCCGACAGGATGATTGAGTCGGAGCCTGACAGGAAGCTGCGGGCCCGGACCCGGAGCGGACCGGACACGGACACCGCGCCGGCGGAGGCGATCGTCGCGATCCCGCTGCGGCACCCGTGGCGGATCGTGATTGCCGTGGTTCTGCTGCTGGGGTTGGCGGTATTTGTCCTGGACGCCGCCCAGCGCTCGGACTATGGCTGGCCGGATGTGGGCAAGTACATTTTTGACCGCCGGATCAGCCAGGCCGCGTGGGTGACGTTGTGGCTGACCATCTACTCGATGATCGGCGCGATCGTCATCGGCCTGCTGCTGGCCATCATGCGGCTCTCACCAAACCCGGTGCTCAAGAGCATTGCCTGGCTGTACATCTGGATCTTCCGCGGAACCCCTGTCTACGTGCAGTTGGTGTTCTGGGGCATCGTGGCCCTGATCTACCCGGTGTTCACGCTGGGGATTCCGTTCACGACGCCGTGGGTCACCGTCCCGAACGAGATCTTCACGAACCTGTTCATTACCGCCGTGATCGGGCTGGCCTTGAACGAGGCCGCCTACATGTCTGAAATCGTGCGTGCCGGCCTGTTGTCCGTGGACGAGGGCCAGGCGGAGGCCTCCACGGCGCTGGCCATGTCCTGGGGGCAGACCATGCGGTATGTCGTGGTTCCGCAGGCCATGAAAATCATCATTCCGCCTACCGGCAACGAAGTGATTTCAATGCTCAAGACCACCTCCCTGGTGGCCGCGATCCCATTGAGCATTGACCTGTACGGGGTGTCCCGCGGCATTTCGGCCGTGACGTTCACCCCGGTCCCGCTGCTGATTGTGGCTTCGCTCTGGTACCTCCTCTTCACCTCGGTCCTGATGGTCGGCCAGCACTTCATCGAAAAGCGGTTCTCCCGCGGAACCGGGCGGGCCAAGACAGACAAGGCGCCCACCGCGCCCGTACCCGCGCAGGTGGCCGGACCCGGCGCGCCGGGTGCACCGCTCGGTACAGACTTTGGAGGTAAGGGATGACGGGCGTGCCAATGGTTCTTGCGGAGAAGGTTTCCAAGAATTTCGGATCCAACAGGGTCCTGCGTGGGATCAGCCTGGAGGTCGACCCCGGGGAAGTTCTCTGCATCGTGGGGCCTAGCGGTTCCGGTAAGTCGACCTTCCTGCGGTGTATCAACCACTTGGAAGTGGTTGACGGCGGCCGGCTTTCGGTCGACGGACAGCTGGTCGGCTACCGCCAAAAAGGCGAGAAGCTCTACGAACTCAAGCTCAAGGAAGCTGCTTTCCAGCGCCAGGAAATCGGAATGGTGTTCCAGCGGTTCAACCTGTTCCCGCACCTGACCGCGGTGGAGAACATCATTCTTGCTCCCATGCGGGTGAAGAAGATTTCCAAGGCCGCTGCCACGGCAAGGGCCATGGAATTGCTGGAGCGTGTGGGGCTGGGGGACAAGGGCGATGCCTATCCGGCGCACCTCTCTGGCGGCCAGCAGCAACGGGTGGCCATTGCCCGTGCCTTGGCCATGGACCCCAAGCTGATGCTCTTCGACGAACCGACCAGTGCCTTGGACCCGGAGCTGGTGGGCGAGGTCCTCGATGTCATGAAAGGACTGGCCAAGAGCGGCATGACCATGATTGTGGTGACCCATGAGATGGGGTTCGCCCGCGAGGTGGCCGACACCCTGGTCTTCATGGACGACGGCGTGGTGGTGGAGGCCGGGGCTCCCCGCCAGATCCTGAGCGATCCCCAGCACGACCGGACCAAGGCGTTCCTCTCCAAGGTGCTGTGACGTCGAAGGTTGACGGCGCGGCGGTGAGCCCTGGCCTCACTGGCGCGGTGGCTTCGCCGCCGCGCCAGTGCAACACTGAATCCGTGGACAGCCCCGCGGACAGCAAGATCTGGGCGGACTACAACGCCGCCCAGGCAACCCGTGGGGTGCGCACGCTGTGCCTCGACGCCATGGCCTTCGCCGGCCCGGGGAACGGCCGCCGCGCCATAGATCTGGGCTGCGGCGCGGGCAAGGAAACACTGGCGATGCTCGACGGCGGCTGGCGGGTCCTCGCCGTCGATTCACAGCCGGACACCCGGGACAAGCTGCTCGCAACTGTGCCCGCGGCGCTCGCCGAACAGTTGGACGTCGAGCTAAGCCCGTTCGAGGACCTTCCGCCGCTCCCGGAGGCGGGGCTCATCCTGGCCAGCTATTCGCTGCCCTTCGTCCACCCCCAAAACTTCGCCCGCCTTTGGCGGATGCTACTGGGGGCGCTGCGCCCCTCCGGCGTCATTGCCGTGAATCTGTTCGGCGAACGGGACTCCTGGGCCGCCATTCCCGAATGGAACTTCCACACCGAAGCGGAGGCCAGGGGCTTGTTCGAGGGACTGGATATCCTTACGTTCGAGATCTACGATGCCGACGGCCAATCCTTCCGCGGTCCCAAGCACTGGCACATTTTCGACGTCATCGCCCGGAAACCCTGACGCCGGGCAAGACCCTTATCCGGCAGGACTTCCGCCCGACCTAATCGACCGAAGAGGTCTCCGAGAGGAGCAGTACGTTATGGGTGATGCCTTCAACGCCGTGGATGGTGTCCGAATTTCCTTTCAGGAGCAGGGCGTCGGCCCCACTATCGTTCTGGTGCACGGTTCAGGGCTCTCCCGTGCCATTTGGCGGGGACTGGGCTACACGAAGGCCTTGCAGGAGCGCTTTCACGTGGTGACTCTGGATCTGCGAGGACACGGCCGCAGCGACAAGCCGCAGCACGAAGATGCCTACAGCATGGACCTGCTCGTCGGGGATGTTGTGGCAGTCCTGGACGCCGCCGGCGCGCAGGCAGC
Organism: Arthrobacter sp. 01T425; assembly: GCF_056398725.1. Classification (NCBI taxonomy): domain Bacteria; kingdom Bacillati; phylum Actinomycetota; class Actinomycetes; order Micrococcales; family Micrococcaceae; genus Arthrobacter; species Arthrobacter sp. 01T425. Next base: position 205,110 of record NZ_JBFTPY010000010.1, read on the forward strand.
CCATTACGTGGGGTATTCTGCCGGCTCGCGAGTCGGATTCTCACTGCTGGCCAGCAGCCCCGAGCGTGTCAAGACATTTACGGCTGCGGGCGGCACGTACCGCTCCCCGGCCGGGCAAATCGAATCGATCTTCTTCCCTGGATATGACCAGGCCCTGGACCGGGGCGGCATGCCGGAATTTCTGCGCCAGTGGAGTATCGCCACGGGCCGTGACCTTGATCCGCAGACGGCCGCCGCGCTGCTGGCCAACGACCCCGCGGCCTTGCGCGCCTACTTCCGGCGGAGTGAGGACGAGCCCGGAATCCCGGAGGCCGTTCTTCGGACAATGGACACCCCCACCTTGCTGCTCGCCGGCACGGAAGACCCGCTTCGGTATGCGGACTCGGAACGGGCGGCCCAGCTCATGCCCAGGGCCCAATTTCAGGCACTGCCTGGCCGCAACCACGGGCAGACCTTGGTTCCCGCCGGCCCGGTCCTCAGCATGGTCACGTCATTCATCACCTCGGCGGTCAGCGCGGGGAACAACGGCTAGACATGGAGGGCTGGCGCCAGATCGACGACGACGGCGGCATGCGTCGTCCGGTTCGATTTCGGCCGGCGTCGTAGGACAGACTGTTGCCGTGAGCAACTCTCCCCGTGCAGGCCTGGCCGTCGCCGGCCTCAGCCTCGGCACGTCGCTGAACCCGTTGAATTCGTCGATGATCGCTGTCGCCCTGGTGGTGCTGCGCGAGGACTTCGGGCTCGACGTCGCCACGGTCACCTGGGTGATCACGGCGTTCTACCTCACCTCCGCGGCCGGCCAGCCGCTGATGGGCCGGCTGGCGGACCGCTTCGGCCCGCGGCGTCTGTTCCTGCTGGGCATGGCCCTGGTGGCAGTGACCTGCGCGCTCGCGCCTTTTGCGCCCAACTTCGCGCTGCTCTGCGTAGCGCGGGCGTTCATGGCCCTCGGCACCGCGACGGCGTACCCGAGCGCCGTCGTCATGGTCGCCGCGCTGGCGCGGGAGGCGAACGTGAAGTCCACCCGGCCGCTGGGCCGGATCCAGATGGCGAACACGTCGGCGGCCGCCGTCGGGCCCGTGGTGGGAGGCCTGCTGGTGAGCCTGGTGGGCTGGCAGGCGTTGTTCCTGATCAACGTCCCGCTCTCGCTGCTGGCGATCCTTGTGGTCCGGCGCTTTGCCCCGGCCGACGGTGCCCGGGAACGCGGCCGGGTGTCGGAACTGGTGCGCGACTCTGACCTGCCCGGGATTGGGGCCTTCATCGGTGCCCTGGTGCTGGTGATGATGGCGATGCTGAATGTGCTGCCCGACTACCGGTGGTGGCTGCTGGGCGGCGGGCTGGCCCTTGCGGCGCTGTTCGCGTGGCGGGAGCTGCGGTTCAGCCCGCCCTTCCTTGACCTGCGGCTGCTGGGCCGCAACCGGCCGCTGCTGCTGGTCTACCTGGGTTTTGCGCTGTTCAACGGCGTCTACTACTTCGCGTTCTTCGGGCTGCCGCAGCTGCTGCAGACCGCGGGCGGCTACAATCCCGGCGTCGTGGGCCTGCTGATGCTGCCGCTCGCCGCGATCTCCGTGGTCGGGACGCCGTTCGCGGTCCGCGCGATCGACCGGTTCGGCGTGCGGCGGGTGCTGATCGCCGGCGTCGTGCTGCTCCTCGTCGCGTCTGCGGCGATGTGGCTGCTGACGGTGTCCCTCGCAGCCCCGCTGGTGCTCGCGCTGACCGCCCTGCTGGGTGTGCCGTACTGCGTGGTCGCCATTTCCTCGAGCCAGGGCATGTACGTGTCCACCCGGCCGGAGGAGCGGGGGGTGGCCGCCGGGATCTTCCAGACCTGCCGCTACCTCGGCGCCATCACGGCCACCGTGCTGATCGGCATCTTCTATGGGAGCGGCGTGACGCAGGCGAACTGGGGGCTGATGGTGTTCGTGATGCTGGGGCTGGGCTCGGTGGTGCTTGTCGTGTCGCTGCAGTGGCGGGAGCGGCGGGCCTGAGGTCCGGCAGGCGGGTGAGCGCGAGCCGTTGATGTGCCATGGCCGGAGTGGAAGACTTGGGCTGCGGTCTCATCCACTTTAAGGAGTTGGAAATGGCTGACGGGACTGGATTGATCAAACGGTTCTACACAGAGGTGATTGGGGACGGAAATCTCGCCCTCATTGATGAACTGGTCAGTGATGACTTCGTCGATCACGACCCCCTACCCGGACAATCGCCCGCCAAGGACGGCGTCGGGTACTTCGTCAACACGATGCGGGCGGCATTCCCGGATCTCAAGGCCAAGACCACCGAACCGGCGCTGGTAGATGGAGATCTCGAGGCGCAATACGTGGTCCTGACCGGGACGCATCAGGGAGAACTGATGGGCGTCGCGCCCACCGGTCGGAGCGTCGAATTCAGCGGCGTCGACATCATCCGCGTTGAAGGCGGCAAAGTCGTCGAGCACTGGGGGGCCACGGACACCATGACCCTCATGCAGCAGATCGGCGCCGTACCGAAGTAACGCGCAGCAATTTTGTGCAGGAAGGGGCCCTTTCGAGCGAAAGGGCTGCCTTCCAATTGCAACGCGGGGTCACCTACGGCCCATCCCGGCAGCTGGGATGGGCCGTAGGTGACCCCGCGTTGCTCTTAGGTGACGGCGAGGGCGGGGCTGGGATCGGCGGCAGTCAGGGCATCTTGACACCCTCGAAGCCTCGGAATATCTTCTGCCTAAACGAGGTGTTTCGCCCGTTTAGCACTGCTCTTTCACCCTACTTTCCAATGCCGGCGCTGCCCGAAACGGCAGTCTGGCGGGCGTCTGCGCGTCCGGCAGGCGCATAACGCCTGGGGGATCCAAATTCGGTCTCGCGCCTACAAGGAGTCGGAAATGTCTGAAGGTGCTGGATTGATTGAGCGGTTTTACAGGGACGTCATTGAGAGCGGAAACCTCGCCCTCGTTGATGAGCTGGCCGCGGACAGCTATGTGGACCACGAAGAGGCCCTGCCCGGGCAACCGCCGGGCAAGGACGGCGTCAAGTTCTTCGTGAACACGATGCGGTCGGCTTTCCCGGACATCAAGGTCAAAGAGATCGAGCCCAAGGTGATGGCTGGAAACCTGGAGGCGTGCCATGTGATTCTCACGGGTACGCATCGCGGGGAACTGGCCGGCATCCCGGCAACGGGCAAGAGCGTCGAGTTCGATTGCACTGACATCATCCGTGTCGAGGACGGAAAAGTGGCCGAGCACTGGGGCACGACGGACAACCTGGGCCTCATGCAGCAGATTGGTGCCGTGGCCGTTGCCTGAACCAGGCGACGAACAACAGGGCCGGCGCGATCGCGGCCGGAACACGCAATATCAGCACGCAATAAAAAGGCTGTCCACGTTCCCCACAGGGAAACGCGGACAGCCGTTCGACGTCGACGGCGGTTCGATCAGAGGGGCTGTCAGCGCCCGGCGATGTGCCCGGCAATGTACTTGGCATCGCGCCCCACACCGGCCACGACCGCCGAGCTGTGCCCGGTGAGCCACGGCAGGCCCACGGCGTAGAGGCCCGGGTAGTCGGTGACGCCGCGGCTGTGGCGGGGGTAGTTCCATTCGTCCAGTACGGGGATGTCGAGGATGCCGAAGTCGAGCCGGTATCCGGTGGCCCACAGGACGGACGTCACGCCCTCCGCTGCCAGGTTCAGCCGCGCCGGCTCTGAGGGAAGCCAGCCGTCGGCCGGCCGGAGTTCAGCCTCCGGCGCTTCGATCCCGGCAGCGGCAATGTACGTATCGAGCATCGGTCGGAGGCGCTGGCTGAAGCCGGCCTCAATGGTGGCGAGGCGTGCGGCGAGGTCATCGCTGAAGACGAGGTCGCCGTCGTCGGCTGCGTCCAGGTGGCCGTGCAGCCGGATGCCGCGGCGGCCCAAATCCCGCAGGTGGATGTCATGGCCGCCGTCGGCGCCGGATAACAGCGGGTTGCAGGCAAACCGAGCCGCCGGTGAGGGCAGCCGTTCCACGGAAAGTCCGTTCAGCCCGTGCTCGGGGCCGTGCAGTCCGAGCTGCATCATCCAGTAGAAGGTGTCCCTGCCGCGGTACCGGCGCGGGGCCTCCGGGCAGGTGGACACCGCCAGATGGACCTCGCGGCCGGCCGCCAGCAGCTCCTCGGCGATCTGGCCGCCCGACTGGCCGGTGCCCACAATCAGCACAGCGCCGTCCGGCAGTTGGCCCGGGTTGCGGTACTCGTCGGTGTGAAGTTGCACGATGTGCCCCGGAAGCCGTGCGGACATCGCGGGGATTTTCGCTTTCTGGAAGCCGCCGGTGGCCAGCACCACGTTGCGCGCCCGCCAGCTGCCTTGGGTTGTTTCCACGGCGAAGGAGTCGCTGTCCGCCGCGGCGATGCGCGTGACATCCGTGCCGGTGCGGACCGGCGCGCCGATGGTCTCCGCGTAGTGCCGGAAATAGTCCACCACGGCATCGCGCGGCATAAAGGCGTCCGGGTCCGGACCGGAGAAGGGCATGCCCGGCAGCGACAGCGAGAAATTCGGGGTGTTCAGGTAGAACCCATCCCACCGGTCCTGCCAGGCACCGCCCAGGGCGGCGCGCCGTTCCAGTACCTGATGCGCGACGCCGGCCAGGTCGAGCCAGTAGCTCATGGCCAGACCCGCTTGGCCTCCGCCCACAACGAGCGTGTCCACTTCGGCGTCCATCTCCGCCCACCACCTCGATCAGTGCACCATGCGCGAGGAGCGCGATCCCGGGAAAATCCTGGCCCGCGGAGGCCTCCATGCGAGGAGCTTACGCCGGGTCTGGGTCCAGGCGTAGGGGTTTTGACGACGGCGGGGCGGCCACTTCTGTGGCCGCCCCGTTTATCGGGGTGCTAGTTCGTAGCCGGGTAGGCCTTGGGGAGCTTCAGGCCGCGCTCGTCCAGAACGGTGCGCAGGCGGGTGGGGTAGTCGCTGATGATGCCGTCCACGCCGAGGTCCATCAGCCGTGTCATGTCCGCCGTGGTGTTGACGGTCCAGGGGATGACCGGCAGGCCGAGCTCGTGGGCTTCCTTGATCATGCCCGGGGTGACGGAGCTGAAGGCGGGGGAGATGACGTCGTAGCCCTGGGCTGCCGCTGCTTTGGCGAGCGATCCGCCGTAGGTGTCGATGTCGATGCCGCCGAGGTTGGGGCTGGCGCCGGGCTTGCCGACCTCGAGCCAGGCGTCGCCGCTGGACAGGGCGACGAGCGGCAGCTGCGGGGCGATCTTCTTGGTCAGGTTCAGCGAGGACCAGTCGAATGACTGCACGGTGCTGCGCCCGGCCATGCCGGCGGTGTAGATCTCGGTGACCACGGCCTTGGTCAGGGCCACCATGCCCTCGCCGCCGGACTTCCCGTCCTCCACCTTGGTTTCGATGTTGAAGCGGACCTTCTTGGCGTCGGCGTCGCGGACCAGCTGGAAGACGTCCTTGAGCTCAGCGATCCGGTTGCCCTCGACCACGTCCTGCTCCGGGAACCCCTTGAGCTGGGTGAACCCGCAGTCCAGGGTCTTGATCTGCGCGAGAGACAGTTCGGCGACCCGGTCACCGACGTAGGGATACTGCGCGTCGCCGGGAGTCGCCGGCGCGGTGTCGCGGCACTTGTCCGCCTGGATGGTGTCGTCATGCCAGACGATCACCTTGCCGTCGGTGGTCAGGTGGGTGTCCAGCTCCAGCGTGGTCACGCCGAGCTTCAGCGAGTTGGCGAACGCGGCCAGCGATTCCTCGGTCCACTCGCCGCGGCCGCCGCGGTGCGCCTGCAAGTCAAAGGAGCCGTTGCTCTCGTTGGTCTTGATTGCCGTTGTTGCCTTTGCGGCCTTTGTTGTGGCGGCGTTCGACGACGGCGAGCCGGCTTCGGGGTTTGAAGCGGCGACGGCGGGGCTCGCCAGCGAGGCGATGAGCGCGGCGGTGGCCACGGCTGTCAGGGGTGTGCGCATGGTGATGGTTCCTCCCGGGTGACGTTACCGGCGTCGTGCCGGCGACCCGACCACCGTAGGGAGGTGAGATGGACTGTTGTGCGCGGGGAGCTGGACCGGGGGTGAACACGAGGAAACCGAGCCGGGTGACGGGCCCGGAGACGCGAACAACCGTTCGTGTTCCGGACGGATCATGACCCTGCAGGAACTCCCCAGCGGGTCAGGCTACTTTAGGTGCCGCCACCCAGGACCGCCTGCAGTTTCTCGAACGACTCGGTCCAGCCGTTGCGGTGCAGTTCGAGGCGTTCGTCCGTCAGGAACGGTCCCTGCGAAAGCACCAGGCGCGTGCCTGTGCCGGTACTCCCGAGTGAAAGGTCGACGACGGTCTCCCGGTCGTCTGGCGCCGGTTCCTCCCAGCGGAAGGTGTACACCAGGCGCCAAGGAGGATCGATCTCCAGGAACTCGCCTGAGAGGTGGAACTGTTCACCGTCCGGTGGGGTCATGGCGAAGCGGTAGCGGCCGCCTTCGGCGAGGTTGACTTCGGCTGCAGGGATGATGAAGCCGTGCGGACCCCACCACTTCACCAATTCGGCCGATTCCGTCAGCATCCTGAAGACTTCATCCGGGGGAGCGGCGAGCGTGCACTCCAGGTTCAGGACCAGGCCGCCAGTTTCCGCGTTCATCCTTCAACTCTGGCATCGTGCGGCCACTGGCGGAAGGGGACCGGCGGCCGCCGCCCGTCACGCCGCAAGCGTCAGCAGCTTGCCTTCCGTCACGCCCTGTTGGACCGGCGCTTTGCAGCTCCCTGTTCGGAGAGCGACCCTTCAGCCCACTGCCAGTCACCCCTGTTTCCGCAAGACCAAATCGGTCCATAATGGCCACATAACTTCGGGGACCCCTCACACCGGTGATGGGTGGCGCGGCGTTGGAGAGTCCCAGGTGGCTGCCCCCGGCTCGGCGCAGGGGCGGTCACGGGCCCCGGACAGGTATTCCGGGGACCGAAACCGGGGGGAGCATCGCCATCGCTGCGGTCATCAACGCACTGAAGGGAATCATCATGTTCAAGGATTCAAACATCATCGCTGTCCTCCCCGCGAAGGACATCAACAGGGCGAAGGAGTACTACCGGGACAAGCTGGGAATCGAACCCTCCGAATCCATGGAGGAGGGCAGCGTCATGTACAGCTGCGGGCAGGGAACCCGCTTCCTTGTCTACCAGACAGAGAATGCCGGGACCGCGAAGAACACCCAGATCGGCTGGGAAACGGACAATCTCGAACGCGAGATGGAAGAACTGCGGGGCCGCGGCGTCGTCTTTGAAGACTACGATTTTCCCGGCCTGAAGACGGAGAACGGCGTCGCCACCGCTGAATGGGGGAAGGCAGCCTGGTTCCTGGACAGCGAGGACAACATCTTCAACATCTCGCAGCGCGCGTAGGCCGGAGTCTGGCCCCGATCAAGGACGCATTGCTTCGCTGCCTCCGGCTACGAAGCCGGAGAGAACCGGACCCCGCCACCAAAGCGGGATCCGGTTTCAGCGTGGGGCTGGCCGGCCTCGACAGGGCAAGAGCGTGGGCAGAACGGCAGGGTACTCGGTAACGGCTGTCCGCACGCTAGTTTGTGTGCGGTTCCCCTGGCCGCCGGTGCCGGTGGTGCAGCTCGTAGCTGTCGAACACATCGGAAGAGGTGGCTCCGGAATGGCCGAATTTGCCCCGGAGGACCTCCGCGAGTCCGTCCAGCGCCGCGTGGAGCATCCGTCCGGCGAACTGCAGTTCAGGGTTCTCGCTGCGCTGGGCCTGGGATGCCAGCTCCTGGGCGTAAGCCACCGTGGCGGGGAGGGAGCCGCGCTGCTCAATTTCACGGAAGTAGTAGGTTTCATGGAACGCAAGCAGGTCTATGCTCACCGTTGCCACGTTTCCGGCAATTGCCTCCAACAGCCCGGCAGCGTGACTGGGATCCATGGCCAGTACACCTGCCGGACCTGCAGCCTCCCTGAACAGGGTCAGCTGGTGGGCAAGGGCCCGGCGGCGGTTCAGGGCCGGGAAAGTCTGCAGGATCCAGGTGACCGTTGCTGTCAGCAAGCCGAAACCGGTGACGGCCTCGAGGGCAACAACCAGCCGGAGCAGTGGTTGCGTTGCCACGATATCGCCAAACCCCACGGTGGAAAGAGTGACCAGGGAGATGTAGAGGGCTTCGGCAAAGTCGGCCCGCAGCGGAACCCCGGCTCCGTAAACAAAGCCGTCCGTCAGATGGGGCAGGTATAGCAGAGCCCAGCCGATGGCCGCCAAGCCTGCCCAGGCGCCAATGACAGCGGCCATCGCCAAGGGTGCTGCGATGAAGGAGCCCCGGCCCCGCAGTCTTCTCGATACAAGCCAGAATCCGCGCATGATCGCCCGGCCCAGAGGACCGGAACCGTGCGGATAAAGCAGCGTACGAAAGACGTCAACGAGCATCAGCAGAACCAGCCCGGCCCCCAGAACCGTCCAGAGCGTGTCCTCGAAGTCCATGCCTCATCTTAGAGGTGGCACTCTTTTGAGGAGCAGCCGCACGGTCCGGGCAACGGGCCCGCGGGATAGCCACCGACGGGCGGCCCGGCATCTGGCCGCTTCAATCTATACACGGAAACCCCGCCAGTACCTTTTGGCTGGCGGGGTTTCCTTGCGATCGCGGTGGTCGTAGTCGGGCGAATATAACCCGCTATTTAGCCACGGCGGCAGTCGGAACGGACGTTCGGGAGAACGTTGTGTAGCCCGGCTTGGACCCCGTCACCTTGACGGTGAGGGTCTTCGCTACGTCTGTTGTGGTGGGTTTGTAGGTAGCGGCGTTGGCGCCGGTGATTGCAACGCCGGCTCGGTACCACTGGTAACGGAGCGTGACTGGTGCTGGTCCCCAAACGCCGGAGTTAGCGGTGAGGGTGGACCCCACCTTGGCGGTCCCGGTGACGGTGGGCGTGGCCCTGACCAGTGATCCCTTGACCACAGCAGCCGTGGCGGCGGAGGTTCGGGAGAACGTAGTAAAGCCCGCCTTGGACCCGGTGACCTTGACTGTGAGGATTGCTCCCAGGTCCTCCGGCACGGGGGTGTATGTGGCAGAGGTGGCGCCGGTGATCGCGACGCCGGATCGGTACCACTGATACCGGAGCGTAACCGAGGCGGGACCCCACGCTCCGGGGACGGCCGTGAGGGTGGTCCCGACGGCGGGAACGCCCGTGATCGTGGGGGTGGACCTTGTCAGCGAACCCTTGGCTACTGCCGCCGTCGGGGCGGACGTCTTCGAGACCGTGCTGTAGCCGGACAGGGACCCGGTCACTTTGACGCTGAGGGTGGCCGCAACGTCAGCGGCGGTGGGGGTGTAAGTGACCGCACTTGCGCCCGGGATGAGCACCCCGGCGCGGTACCACTGGTAGCTGAACGATGCAGGCGACGGAGCCCAGATGCCCGCCTTCGCAGTCAGAGTCTGGCCGACCTGGGGCGTTCCGGCGATCGTCGGTGCCGGGGCTGCAAAGGAGCCCTTGGCAATCTGTGCCGTCGGTGCCGACTTCTTAGTCACGGGCAAGTAGCCGACTTTGGAACCGGTGACGCCTACGGTGACGGTACTCCCCGCGTCAGCTGGGATCACGGTGTAGGTGGCTGCGTTGGCGCCGGCGATGGCGGCTCCCGAGCGGAACCACTGGTATCCGAGGGCGACCGGGGAAGGTCCCCAACTGCCGGCGGTGGCCGAAAGCGTGGACCCGACTTGTCCGGTGCCGGAAATGGTCGGAGTCGATGCGGCCAGAAGACCCTTGAACGTCGTTGACCAGGAGGACACGGCATCGGGGGCCAGCGCATAGCCTGCCCGCGCCTTGGCGGTTACTGTTACTGTGCCCGTTCCGGGGAACGTGCCGGCCGAAGCAACCTGGCCGTCTACGAGGTAATCGACGCCGGACGTGGCCGGGATCGTGTAGGTGTCGCCCGCGGTGCCGTCCTTCTCAGTGAAGGTCACGGCGGCTGGGGAAACTACCGTCGGAGGTGCTTCGTCGATGACCGTGACGGTTTTCAGTGTCTGGAAGAAGCTGGAGGCGTTGCCCCAAGTGTCACGCAGTGGGTAAAGCACCACCTCCCACTGTCCGGTTGCGGCGCCCTGCGGGATAGTAATGGTGTGCTTCCAGATGCCGTCCTGAATCGTTCCGGAGACCAGTGTCATGCCGCCAAAGCCCTGGCTTTGGCCACCCCCATTGACCCAGCCCCACGGGTCAGGGTCGACCCAGTTGGCAATCATGGTCGGCGATTGCACAGCTGTGGCGTCGACCAGGTGAATGGTGACGTTGATGGTCGCCGGACCCTTGTAAAGATTGAGGTTTGTCCACGTGACCGACTGGCTTGCGAGCACGGGACCTGACATGTCGGATGCCTGTGCCGGGGCGGCGACTGTGGCACCGATTGTTGTAAACATGGTCACTAAGACCATCAAAGTCATCAAAGGCCGAACGCGATTGAAGACGCGCATGAGAACCCCCATAGTGTTGCCTGTAAGAAGGCTGAGTGATGCCTGACAGAACCGCAGACACGTGAATCATACACATGAACCTTCAAGTGTCGAGCCTTGGTGCCGTCGCGGGTCCCAGCCGAGCTTCACGAACGCGAAGGCGAAGGCCTGGTGCATCTCGTCGGCGAGGGTACGCACCGCCAGTGGGACGCTCGTTGCGGCAGAGGTCCACCATCAGGACTTGGTGCGCCGAACGGCGGGTGCGGATGGCTGAGTGTGGCCATCAACACCCGCCGCACTCCCTACTTGGTTACGTGAACGACGACGGCTTTGCTAAGGGGCTGCTTAGCGCCCGGGTTATCGATTCCGGTGACTGTCCAGTTCCTTAGCAAGAGGACTGTTTTGCCTGTATCGGCGTTGTAGATGATGTTCTCGAATCCCAAGGCCGCCAAGTCGTCGTCGAGGGCCTGAGCATTCATGCCTTCAACTGCGGCCGGAATTACGGCCGTCTCGGCCGGAGCGGGAGCGGCAGGTACGGCAGCTGCGGCGGCTGGAGCCGCCGCAGCTGCTGTCACAGTCGCCGTTACAGTCGCCGTGGCAGTTTCCGTTACAGTCACGGTCTCGGTGACGGTCGGAGCAGCTTTAGGCGTATTTGCTCCCGCGCATCCTGATAGTGCAAGACACAGCAAGCCCGTCAGGGCCAGTTCTTTATTCATTATTCCCATTTTCATTTGTTCTGGATTTAGTAGCCCATCGGCTGGGCTTGATCGATTCGGAGCGCTAGAGGCCCGTCTGGCTCACTCCGTACTCAGCTTGCGCCGGGCTGAAGCCCTCGAAGATCAGCTGGTCTTTCAGTCCGGCACGGGAGAAGGACTGGTACTCGAGGTAACTCTTGGCGGACTTGGCTGCCTGCTCGTTCCAGTCGACTGTCACGCGGTCAACGGCCCAGGTCGCATCCGGTGCCGAATACTTCTCGAACTCCAGCTGCTTGATCAGGCCCGTGCGCGAGAAGGCTTGGTAATCGAGGTAGTCACCAGCGGTCCGCAGAGCGTTTTGCTGACTGGTCGTCCCAGCTTCAGCGGCGGCCTTAGCAGCAGCGTCAGCCTCTGCCTTCGCCGCCTTAGCAGCAGCGTCAGCGTCGGCCTTGGCTTTGGCAGCAGCGTCAGCGTCAGCCTTGGCTTTAGCGTCAGCCTCTGCCTTCGCCGCCTTAGCAGCAGCGTCAGCGTCAGCCTTGGCCTTAGCGTCAGCCTCAGCCTTGGCGACGGCGGGATCCTGCGTTGGGGTCGCTGTCGGGGTAGCAGTAGCAGCGGCAGTAGCGTCATTTACGGAGGAAGCGGGTGAGGCGGACGATGTGGCAGCTCCGGCGCGGCTGGCATTGATGATGATGCTCAGGAGGATGAAGGCAGCGGTGACGATCAGGGCAATTTTCTTGTGCTTGTCGTAGCCCTCCAGCGGAAGACCTTGCTTATCGCGGGTTTTGTTCGCCAGTACGAGGACGAGATCGACCAGGGCCCAGATGCCCAGGCCACCGAAGGTGACCAGCTTGAGGATACCGGTTCCGACTTTGCCCAGATAGAAACGGTCCACGCCGAAAACGCCGAGGAGGAGGGAGAACAGCCATGTCACGAGGAAAGACTTATTGCTCTGTTTTGCCTGTCCATATCCGTAAGCCGGGGGATAGGGGGCGAGGTTCGGGGGTTGGCTCATAAGAGTCCTTTCATAGGACACCTGACCGACGTGCGATGCGAGCGTGCGGAGTGGGTGCGGTGATGGACGCACATAGGGGGGAGCCCGGCCTGGAACGCGGGTCGTAGAGGTAGTGCATCACGCCAGCCAACAGTCACAAGCATGTTCGCTTCCCCCAATAGCGTCGCGGGCGTATACCCGCATAACGGATGTTACATTGCATCCACGAAATCGAATGCAAACACATTGGAAAATGTCATCTCGGGCATTTTCGAGAGTGCCGGCGGAGGCTTTTGGCAACATGATTACCCCCGGACAAAGGCACCCCGGTCACGCTCAGCGCCAGCGGGAAGGGCTTCCCCGTCACCGCGGGCGGCCGCGGCTTTCTGAAGTGCCGAGGTGATGACGGCCGAGACGAGCCGGACACCTCGGGGTCCGGCTGCTTTACTGACCCGCAGCCCTCGACACGCAGTCCCTTTGCAAATCCGGGACACTCGATCAAAATTACGTCTCGTCTGCGAGATTCTGGATCTGGCAAGGTACATTCGAGGCAAATTCGATCTAGGGGACGCAACCACACGATGAATAAACGCTTCAACCCGCCGCCAAACTGGCCGACACCTCCTGCGGGTTGGGTTCCGCCATCTGGGTGGCTGCCCGATCCAGCCTGGGGCCCGCCGCCAGAAGGGTGGCAGCTCTGGGTGGATGAACCTGCGGTTGGAACTCACGGCGCCTATGGTTTCACCTCGCCCCTCTCCGCGACTCCGTATCCAACGAAGAAAAAGAAGCGAAGAGTCTGGCTGGTTCTCTTGGCCGTCGTACTCGCTCTCTTCGCAGGATGCGCAATTATCGGGTCGAGCGTGCGTTCGTCGTCCACCGAATCACAGCTTGAGTCGAAGAACCGGTCTCCGGTTTCGCAGGCTCAAATCGACGCAGCGAAAGAGCTTAGTGAGCGTGATTTGGCGCTTCTAGTCAAGAGCCCTGACAGCCATTCCGGAAAAACCATGGTCATCTACGCCAGAATTACGCAGTTCGACGCTGCCACCGGGAAATGCATTTTCCGAGCCAACATCTCACACAAGAAGATGGAAAACTCTTGGGAATACGGTGAGAACTCGATTTTCCGCGGAGGCGATGGAGATTCAGACTGTCCTTCACTGGAGGGATTCGTGGCGGACGACGAGGTTCGCATTACGGCCACGTCACTGGGCTCGGTTAGCTACGAGACCCAGATGCGTGGGAACACCACAGTTCCGTCCTTCCAAGTAGAAAAGATAACCTCCGCGAAGTAGTCGGGCATTCGATCGTGGAAGGGAACAGAGGGCCTGCAGCCCGGGGCTCGTACGAATTCCTCCACGCGGACTCGAGAACACGTAAAGCTAACGCCCCGAGCTGCCCCGGTCGCGGCGCTTTCGTAGGCAGACCGATTCAGTCGCGCAGCACGCTCAGCCCTTCAGTACCCAGGCCGCGTTGTTCGGCTGAAGCCAACCGTCCTCGGCCAGGGGCGCGGCGCTGAGCAGCACAGTGCCAGCCGGCAACCGGACGGGCTCGGTGCCCATCGCGACGACGACGAGGAAGTGCTCGTTACGTTCGCAGATGAGGAGGTTTCCGGCCTCGACCCGCCAGCTGCCGCCGTCGTCCTCGGTGAAGACCTCGTTCTTCCATAGCTGTCGGCGCAGCTCCAGGGCCGCTTTGGTGAGGTTCAGCATGGACTCCGGGTCCTGCTCTTGGCGCTCGATCGCGTGAGTTCCCCAGCCGGCGGGGATCGGGAGCCACGGCTCCGCGGCAGTTTCAGCGAGCGAGAAGCCGTTGTTCAGCTCCGCGCCCTCGGTCCAGGGCAGCGGGACGCGGGCGCCGTCGCGGCAGACGCCGCCGCGGGCCCACATCGGATCCACCCGGGCCTCTGCCGGGACGTCGACCTCGGGCAGACCGAGCTCCTGGCCCTGGTAGATGTAGGCGGCGCCGGGCAGTCCGAGCAAAGCCACCAGCGCGGCCCCCGCCCGGCGTGAACCCAGTTCGCCGCCGCCGAAGCGGGTGACGGAGCGGACGATGTCGTGGTTTTCCAGCGCCCACGTAGGGGCGGCGCCGTGGAGCTTCCTGGCAGCTTCGAGCTCGTTGCCAACGGCGGCCCACGCCTCCGGATCCCAGCCGAGTTTCACGAACGCAAATGCGAACGCCTGCTGCATCTCGTCGGCCCGGGTGTATCGGGCGGCGCGGGCGGGTTCCAGGTTGACCTCGCCTACCAGCAGCCGGTGCGGCTCGTACTTGTCGGCAAGCGTACGCCAGCGGCGGTAGACCTCGTGGACGTCCTCCTGGTCCGAGACCTGTGGGTTGGACCGCAGGCCGTCCACCACCCCGCCCGTGGAGGGCGAGTCCGGCAGCCCGTCAGCCTTGAACAGGGCATGCGCGACGTCGATCCGCAGCCCGTCCACGCCCTTGTCGAACCAGAAGCGCAGCACGCCGTCGAAGTAATCGCCGACGGCGGGGTTACGCCAGTTCCAGTCAGGCTGCCCGGCCGAGAACAGGTGCAGGTACCAGTCCTTGTCCGTCTCCGAGCCGGGATTGGCTCGGCTCCAGGCGCGGCCGCCGAAGACGCTCTGCCAGTTGTTCGGCGGGTCGTCGGCGTCTGGGCCTTCAACAAAGTGGAACATGTCCCGCTCCGGCGAGCCCGGCCCGGCCGCGAGGGCCGCCTGGAACAGCGGGTGCTCCGAGGAGCAGTGGTTGGGGACGACGTCGAGCAGGACCCGCAGGCCCAGCGCGTGCGCCTGCTCCAGGAGCGAGTCGAACTGGTCCATGGTGCCGAACAGCGGGTCTACGCCGCAGTAGTCAGTGACGTCGTAGCCCTGGTCCACCTGCGGGGAGGGCTGGAACGGGGTCATCCAGATGCCGTCGAGGCCGAGGGAGGCGATGTACGGCAGCCGGGCGATGAGGCCGGCGAGGTCGCCCACGCCGTCGCCGTCGCCGTCGGCGAACGAGCGCGGGTAGACCTCATAAATGACGGCGGACTGCCACCAGTCGGGGGCCTGCGTGATCGTGGTTTCCTCGAGCGAGCCGGGAGCAGGGCTCATTTGCTCGCGCCCGCGGTGAGGCCTTCGACGATCCGCCGCTGGAAGATCAGCACCATAATCACCAACGGTACGGTGACGATCACGCCGGCGGCCATCTGCTCGCCGAAGGGCGCCTGGAATTCGGTGGCGCCGGTGAACTTGGATATCGCCACCGTGGCGGTCTGGATCTTGGGGTCGTTGATCATGGACAGCGCGATGATGAACTCGTTCCAGCTGTGGATGAAGGTCAGGATCGCGGTGGTGAAGACGCCCGGCGCTGCGAGTGGGAGCAGGACCCGGCGGAACGCCTGCCACTTGGTGCAGCCGTCGATCATGGCGGCCTCCTCGAGGTCGAACGGCAGGGCCTTCATGAACGTGGTGAGGTTCCAGACCGCCAGCGGGATCGCGAAGGACAGGCTGGGGACGATCATCGCCTGGTAGGTGTTGATCCAGCCGAGGTCCGTGAAGAGGCGCAGCAGCGGCACCACCACGGAGATGCCGGGGAACATCGACGTCGCGATGATCACGCCCAGGATCACCGACTTGAAGCGGAAGTTCAGCCTGGAAATCGCGTAGGCCGCGAACACGCCGAGCAGCAGGGCGAACACCGTGGTGGTGCCGGCCACGATCAGGGAGTTCAGCAGGGCCTGGCCGAACATCGTGGAGCCGTCGAACACCTTGGCGTAGTTCTCCAGCGAGAACGGCGCCGGAAGCAGGGTGTTGTCGAAAATGTCGGCGGTACGGCGGAGGCTGGAGACCAGCATCCAGTAGAACGGCGCCAGGCAGTAGGCGAAGATCAGCGCCAGGCCCAGGTACACCGAGTAGGAGCGCCACGTGCGCGGCGTTTTCGGCTTGCCTGTGTTCGATTGGCCGGGGCGGCCGACGGCGGGGCTTGCGTCGGGGGCGGCGGCTCCGGAGGCGCCCGGGGCGCCGGAGTCGGTGGC
The DNA here is from genome assembly GCF_056398725.1 of Arthrobacter sp. 01T425. Taxonomy (NCBI): domain Bacteria; kingdom Bacillati; phylum Actinomycetota; class Actinomycetes; order Micrococcales; family Micrococcaceae; genus Arthrobacter; species Arthrobacter sp. 01T425. The sequence continues at coordinate 221,136 of NZ_JBFTPY010000010.1, forward strand.
GGCGTTGCGGAGGTCAGAGATGGTCATCGGGTGGCCTCGGCCTTCTTCTGTTCAGCGATTGCCTGGTCAGTGTTCGCCTGGGTGCGGGTTGCCTTGGTGCGGGACTTCTTCGAGAGCAGCTTCAGTTCCTTGGCGCCGGTGACGTCGGCGCCGAGGACCTTCACGAACACGATCGCGACGACGGCGACGTACAGGAAGAGCATGATCGCGAACGCGGAGGCGGAGCCGTAGCGGAGCTGGTTGGATTCGTCCCACGCGAGCATGGAGAGGGTTTCCACGGATTCCTTGCCGGGGCCGATCAGCACGAAGGGGAGATCGAACATGCGCAGGGCGTCGAGCATGCGGAACAGCACGGCGACCAGCAGGGTGGGCTTGACCAGCGGGAGGGTGATGGAGCCGAGCTGGCGCCACCAGCCGGCGCCGTCGATCTTGGCCGCTTCATAGACCTCGCCGGGGATGACCTGCATGCCGGCGAGGACCAGGAGGCCGATGAACGGGGCGGTCTTCCAGACCTCGGCGATGATGATGGCCGCGCGGGACGCGTTGCCCTCGGCGGTCCAGAGGATTTCGGAGCCGAGCAGGGTGTTGGCGATGCCGTCGGACTGGAAGATCCAGCGCCACAGCAGGCCGGAGACGGCAGTGGGGACGGCCCAGGGGACCAGGATGCTGGCGCGGAGGAAGGACCGGCCGCGGAAGGCGCGGTTCATGGCGAGGGCCAGGCAGAGGCCCAGGACGGTCTCGAGGAACACCGTGGTGACGGTGAAGAACGTGGTGTTGCCGAGCGCGTTCAGGAAGCGCCGCCCGGTTTCGCCGACGAAGAGGTCGGCGTAGTTGGCCAGGCCCACGAAGGATTCGACGTCGGCGACGAAGCCGTCCGCGTCCAGTCCGGATTCGGCGCGGTAGAGGGACTGGTGCACCGCGGCGAGCAGCGGGTACACAATCACCAGGGCCAGCACCAGGATGGTGGGGGAGAGCAGCAGCGCGGCCATGCGGCCTTCCCCGGCGGTGCGGTTGCCGCGGTGGCCGCGTTTGCGCGGGCTGGCTGGTTGGGGCGTGCCGGTCTGCGCGCCGGCGGGCGGGGCGGTCGTCGTCGTCATTCTGGGAACCTCACTGGGGTTGCAGCTGCCGGGCCGGCCGGGGTGAACCGGCCGGCCGGGCTGTTGCTATGGGGCGGAGTTACTTGGCGGAGAGCTCGGTGAGCTTGGCCTGCATGTCGTTCAGGGCCGTATCCGTGTCCTTCTTGCCGGTGATGGCCGCGTACGCCTCTTCCTGGATGGCCTTGGTGGTGGCGCCGTACTGGACCACCTTGGGGCGCGGCTGGGCGTTGTTCAGCGACTTGAGCAGGGTGGGGAAGAACGGGCGCTTGGCGACGACGGCGGGGTCCGCGTAGAGCGAGGCGTACGCGGGGGCGCGGGAGGACAGGGCGAGGCGCTTCTTGGCCTGCTCTTCGCTGGTGAAGAACTTGATGAACTCCAGGGCGGTGGCCTTATTGGCGGTGAAGGGCGAGATGGCGAGGCTGCGGCCGCCGAGGGTGGAGACGCCGGGGCCGTCGGTGCCGGGGATGGAGGTGATGCCGAACTTGCCGGCCACCTTGCTGGAGCCGTCCGTGGCGCTGAGGGAGGCGTGCAGGAAGGGCCAGTTGCGCAGGAAAACGAGCTTGCCGTCCTGGAACGCGCGGCGGCCCTGCTCCTCGAGGTAGGTGATGGCGTCGGACGGGAAGAGGCCTTCCTTGAAGCCGTCCACCAGCAGGTTCAGGCCCTTCTTGGCCTCGGGGGTGTTGACGGTGGGCTTGCCGTCGGCGTCCACCACGGTGCCGCCGGCGGAGGCCACAGCCTCGGAGAAGTTGACCGTGAGGGCCTCGTTCTTGTCGAACTGGCCGGCGTAGCAGGACATCCCCGCGGCCTGGGGGAGGGCCAGGATGGCCTTGCAGGCGGTCTTCATTTCGTCCCAGGTCTTGGGCGGGGCGGCGATGCCGGCGGCCTTGAGCAGGTCCGAGCGGAAGTAGAACAGCGCGCCGTCGGTGTAATAGGGGGCGCCGACCAGCGTGTCCCGGTACGTCGCGGCGTTGACGGTGGCGGGGATCATCTTGTCGGTGGGGATCGCGTCCGCGGGCAGCGGCATGATCCACTTGTTCGCGGCGAACTCGGAGGTCCAGACGACGTCCAGGTTCAGCACGCTGAAGGTGTCCGACTTGATCTGGGCGTTCTGGATGAGCTGCTGGCGCTGCTGGTCCGCGGAGTCCGGCAGTTCGATGAATGTGACCTTTTCCTCCGGGTGGGCGGCGTTCCATTCCTCGATGCTCTTGTTCGCGGCACCGGAGGCATCGCGGTTGGAGACGTAGTTGATGGGGCCCTTGCCCTCGAAGGACGCGGCGGCCTTCGGGGCGCTCTTCGCGTCCGTGGAGGTCCCGCCGCAGCCGGTGAGGGCGACGGCGGCGACGGTCAGGGATGCGGTGGTGGCCAGAAGGGTCTGCCAGGTGCGGCGGCGCTGCCTCATGTGTTGCTCCTTGTTTTTGAGGGTTGGTGCGAGTGGGGTGGTGCGAGGTGAGTGGTGCGGGTGGTTTGGTGCATGCGGAACTGCGGCGGTGGTTGCCTGGTGGCACTGGGGAGTGCCGGCGGTCGCCGTGGGTGGTGGTGTTGGGGGTGTTGGCTAGCTGGTTGGTTCCTGGGTGCCGACTTGTTCGCCGGGCGGGGCCGGTTTCGCCGGTACCGGGCTGGGCGGCGCGGTGGAGCCGCGCTCGATCAGCCGGTGCGGCATGATCTTCGGCCCCAGGTCGCGGGAGCGGAGCAGCTTTTTCACGGCCATCCGCCCCATCTCCTCCAGCGGCTGGGCCATGGTGCTCAGCGGCGGGTTCACGTGCAGGGAGGTGGAGGTGTTGTCGAAGCCCAGGACCGAGACGTCCTCCGGCACCCGGAGCCCGCGCCGCTGCAGTTCATTGACGACGGCGGCACCCATCTCATCGCTCATCGCGAAGATCGCGGTGAGACCGGGTTCCTGCTGCAGCAGTTCGTCCGCGCCGGGAGCGCCGCTTTCATAGAAGAAGCTGCCCGTGGCCGTCACCGGGGTGCAGTTCGCTTCCGTCATGGCGCGGAGGTAGCCGCGTTTGCGAGGCTGGGCGACGAAGACCGACGCCGGATCACCGGTCAGCAGGCCGATGCGCCGGTGGCCGAGCCGCAGCAGGTGACGGGTCGCGTCGTAGGCTGCCTGCTCGTCGTCGATGGCCACGCTGGGGGAGCCCGACTTGTCACTGATGGCGACGGAGATGATGGGGACGTTGGGCCCCAGCAGCTGCCGCGTCTCCGGCGTGATCACCGCGGAGATCAGGATGACGCCGGCGGCCCGGTAGGTGCGCAAAGTGCGGAGGTAGCCGGCGATGTAGGCGGACTTGGCGCCGGTGCGGCCGAGCATCACGGCGTAGCCGCGTTCCTGGGCCTCCTCCTCGACGCCCTGCATTACCTGGGAGGCCAGGGCATCGGAAACCATCGGCGCGAGCAGCCCGATCACGGACGTCTGCCGGGTCTTGAGGCCCCGGGCGAGGTAGTCCGTCTCGTAGCTGAGGCTCTTGACCGCAGTCTCGACCCGTTCCCTTGTTTCGTCGGAATAGCCGACGAGCCCGTTGACAACCCGGGAAACGGTGGCCGGGGAGACGCCGGCGTGATTGGCGACGTCGCGGATGGTGACCACTGTTCCTCCTCACTGAAGGTGCCTGCTAAGCGGCATGGACCGAATGGCTGACGGGTACGCAATCGGTTTACGTAAACGGTTTCGTTGGGTGCAGGATCAACAGTAAGGGGTGCGCGGGGGATCGCGTTGCGTTTCGTAAACGAGGGCGCCATTGAAGATACTGGCTGCTGCATGTCGGCCGAAATCCGGCTAATCCGTAACTTGGGCCCAGCGATCTCTCACCCTGGAAGCGCCTCTCTGTGGCCTTGCTCGTTGGCCACAAGAATCAGGCTGACCGCGGAGGAAAAAGACGCCTGAGAAGAAGCGCGCCCTTGGGAGTCATGATCCTTTGGCCCGCTCTGCGTGTGCCCTTCTCTAAGCAGACATAGGGAAATTGCGTTCATTCGCATCTTGCAGACGCTTTAGTCGACAGCGTCCTGAGGTGAAAGTTGATGCCCACGCGCCTCCGCGGAACCCGGCACAGAACTGTGGACGCCGGGGAGGAACATGGGTCGGTCACGTGCAAACATTCAAGATGAAGGTCTTCTGAGCCATTCTGATGTACATATTGTACGACTGAATGGCCTTCTGGTACGCTAGTGACCTGGGGGAGTCGCAAAAGGTCGGCTGCCGATGCTCAGAGGACAGTGGTCACATGCTAAAATATGCGTTTTGGAATAACAAAGGCGGCACGGGTAAGACAAGCTTGTGTTTTCAGAGCCTGACCTTCTACGCCAAGCAGAATCCGGAAGCCCGGATTCTCGCCATCGACGTGTGCCCGCAGGCGAACCTTTCCGAGTTGCTCTACGGCGGGCTAACCGGCAACGGCGGCGAGGTGCTCCTAGCAAGACAGGGCGAGGCGACCCGCCGAACCATAGGTGGATACTTCGAGGCTCGTCTTCCGAGTCCCTATTTGCCGCCAACCATTGTGCCCAGTGCCTACGTCTCCAAGCCTAGCGACTACAACCACTTCATTCCGAAGAACATAGACTTGATTGCAGGGGACCCTCTGCTGGAACTACAGAGCAACGCTATGTCCACGCTGGCAAACAACGTCTTGCCGGGAACCAACGCGTGGCTCGCCGTTGTCGATTGGCTCAAGGACCTGCTCGCCGCGGCCGAGGACCAATACGACGTCGTATTCATCGATGCCAACCCGTCATTTTCCATCTACACTCAGATCGCTCTGTCGTGCGCTGATCGGCTGGTGTTGCCCGTCATGGCGGACGACTCGTCACGCCGAGCTATCCAGAACGCCTTTTCCCTCGTATATGGGTTGAAACTACCCTCGGACATCTACTCAACATATGCTTTCGCAACGAGGCTTCGCGCTGCGGGCAGAGAGCTGCCTAAGGTGCATGTCATAGCCAAGAACAGGCTAACGCAGTATATGGGTCCGGCCTCGGCCTACTCCGCTGTACTCAAATCAATTGACGACGACGTTACCGAATTGATGATCGCAAATCCTGAGATGTTCACTGCCGCTAAAGTGAGCCAGGTGGTTGAGCACATCCGGGACTTCCAGACAGCCGGAGTGGTCGCATTTGCCCGCGGCTGCCCGCTTTACGCTCAGAAACCCGGTCGCCTCGATGTTATGGGGAAACGAGTCCAAGTTAAGGGCGAGTACTTGGACTTGTGCGTCGAGTCAATGCAGGAACTCGTAGACGCCCTCTGATCGCGCTTCCAGGTGTGGGGCCTTCCCGGCGGTTGCAGGGAAGGCCCTTTTTCTGAGTAGCCATATAGCTCGGAACCAAATCAGGAATGTGTCCCCATCGATGTAGGTGACTGCAAAGCGCCTGTCTTCCGTGCCGACATCGCGCTGCAATCCGGAGGAGAAGTGCGTTGTCTTCCAACAGTCGGACGATCAGAAGAGTGATAGGCAACGTGTCAGTAGCGCGTCTGTCCCAAGGCGACCTTGACGGCGTCCCTGTACACGTTCGCCTCGGGAAGCTCAATGTTGTTGAATCGTTCCTGCAGTTTGTACACAGTCGTCGTGTGCTGGACCTCCAGACTGAGCGGCATAGGAACGCCCGGCTGCGCCAAGGAAGGATCGGCGTAGTCATATGCCATGAATGTAATAGCGGCAGGCTGCAGGGTCACCGTAGTCAACCCGGCTTCGCCGCCCAACCGGTTCATAACTCTGTTGTAAACGGGCGTGGGGCAGACGAAGAACAAGCCCTTCTTGCAATGCTCCTCTCGCTGGAGGACCTGACCCTTGTAGATCAGCTGAGGCAAGATTCGCTTGTTGACATTTTCCCAGTTCAGTCCGGTGACGCTTTCCGCGATGTGTCGCCCAGGTTGAAGCAAAGCAGTTCGACTCGCCCGGTAATTGCCGGTCGTGTCGATAGTTTGAACCTCGATCGCGACGAATTCCACTAGGCCCATCGAGGGGTCGACTAGGGCAAGAACCCAGTCTACGAAGTACCCTCCGGTTCCTTGTCTCTGAGGTAGTCGAAGTTCGCCGCCCCAGCGCTTGCCGAATACAGCAACCACCTGCTCACCCAATCGCTTCGCTTCAGACTGGGCTCTAGAGCCTGCGACTAGCTGGAGTCCTTGGGAGAACGCCTTCTCGGCAACGTCGCTGAGAATTCGATAGTCATCGGCGTAGAGCCTGATCGGGCACGAAATAACGGGCCCCGACGTAGCAGGCTTCATTGCACAGGCCCCGGAAATTAGTCCGTCGCTCAGTGTCTTTACACACGCTCCGTCGAGATGCGGGCAACGGCGCTGCTCGGCCGCGGCTAGGGCAGGGGCGGACTTATCCGTAGCCAGATATCCGAAGAATTCGGAGATGTGTGCCATGCGCTCAGACCGCCCGAGTCAAAGTTGTCTCTTTGACGCCTAGGGCGTTGGAGATCGACCGGCCAACGGCAGCGGCCAGTAGTGGTGGAACCGCATTGCCGACTTGCTCATACTGCTCAATCCGGGACCCTGTGAACGTGTATGAGTCCGGAAAAGACTGGATCCGAGCTGCTTCGCGGACGGTGAAGGTGCGGTCTTGATCATAGTGAAAATATGCGCCCCAGTGCGGATCGCACTTCGTCAAAATCGTTGATGCAAGGCCATCAGGATCGACACGACCGTATCGCTTGGTGTGGTCTGATCGACGGGCTTGTTTCATGCCGGCTGGTAACAGTTCGAACGGGATGTCTGTCCAGTTTCCACCGGCCGGAATGTGCGCAAGGCGGTCCAAATTGACCTTGCCTAGTCTCGGGGCATCGTGGTTCCGAACACCATCTGAACCGGCACGCAACAGTTGCTGGTAGGGATTCTGAGGAGCCAAACGGTAGGCTTTTACGTCGTTGCCGGTCTCCCCGTTCAACAGTTTGGGGAGGTCGCCGATCGCGTCTTTGACGGTGGTGTGAGGGGGCAGCGTGACCGACTTGGGCATGGCTACGATGTCTCGACCGGCAAACCGAGACGTGAAGTTAACCCGCATCGGCGCATTGTGGATAGGGTCAGGGAACGCTTCGCCAGCTTGGCCCTCCCGGAGACCGAGTACAATAGTGCGCCAGCGAGTCTGAGGCACTCCGAACAAGGGTGCGTAGAGGATCTGCACATCGGCGTCATATCCGAGGCCGCGCAGGGATTCAAGGATGGCTTCCAGCGTCGCTCCGCCTTCGAACGAAACGAGCCCAGGCACGTTCTCAATGAGAACCGCACGAGGCTGGAATTCCTCAACGAACCGCAGATACTCACGAAACAAGTGATTGCGTCGGTCGTCGCTACTGCGCTTTGGAGCGTTAATACTGAAACCCTGGCAGGGGGGACCCCCGGCAATGAGCGATAGCTCGCCGGGGGCCAGATTCAGACGGCGCCGCACGTCAGAAGCATCCACCGACCTGATGTCTTCGCTCTCAACGATCGTGTCGGGATGGTTCGCTGCGAATGTTTGCGCATAGGTGCCAACGAGCTCATTCGCGTACAGACTTCGAAACCCAGCCTCTTGAAGACCTTCGGAAAGACCGCCAGCTCCGGCAAAAAGGTCAATCATTGTTAGAGGGCTGGGAGGGCTGTTTCGGGTCCGAGGCATGGGAACGATTCTACAGAACCAGACATCGCACGCTTGACCGGACTCACCGTCAGCGAATTGGATTCCCTCGGTCAGAGACGAGTATTAGCCTGATTCGTCGTCCACGGGACAACCGTCGAATTGAAGGTCCCCGCGGGCTGGTCCAGGTGGCGGAGTTGTTCGACGACGCCGGTGTTCGGACAAAAACGACGGCAAGGTCCGCATGCCGTTTCGGAAGAACACCGTCCTTGGCTTGCGTTGTCCGTCACATTGGTCGACCGGTCCAGGTTGGTGTCACGACTTGCTCAAATTTGGTGAGTGAAGGGGGTCTCCATCGATCCAATGAAGCATCAGTCTAGAGAAGGGCCAACCGCTGGAGCCCGACGGTCCGCACGACGGGTCGCAGTCAGTGTTCACATCGTGAGCCATCGGCGGGAAGGAGACTGTTGGTACCAAACTGTGCTCTTCATCGATGTCATTGTGGTCCGACCGAGCAACCCATCTTAGGGACTACATCGACAGGCTTCGTGCAGATCGACGTCGGCTGCAGAGAGCTGGTGACTGTCGTGCTGTCTCGGGAGTCCTTCAAGCTCATAGACCAACGGGTCGATCTGTTTCTCCACATAGCGAAGGGATCGTTTGTGTCTGCGCCATTCTGGGGCAACCATTAACTCGATAGTGGAGGAGGTTTTCCTTATGTCTATTCGCAAGACCGACCAGGGACGCTGGCGGGCAACGTTGAAGAGCGGGGGCGACTACCTTGCGTCCCGCACTTTCGACCGTGAGGCGGACGCAGTTTCTTGGCTGGACGGCGAACGCAGGCTGCTCGGGGTTAGTGAGTCGTCGATCTCAAGAACGGCAGAGAGCGGTTCCGCGTTACGCCCTGCAGTAGAAGCCGTAGCGGACAGGACTTACCCAACTTGCGAAGGTCGGGACTTGCGCCACTGACGCGGCCTGCTGCTTTGCATCTCCGGTCGGGCCGCCAATATGCCCCCTCGTCCATCTCTCGATTCATAGAAGAGCCTGCCAATCTGGGGAAACACATAACAGGACTTCGCTGTGGCGACGAACGCGTGGCGTACGTCAACAATCTCGGTTGACTGAAATTGAGGGATGGATTGTCGAACTTCGTCTACGATCCCGGTAGGTCGACCATCGATTGCCGCTTCGTACCTAGGACGTCCGAAAGTCTTCTCTCTTAGATAACACTTCGTTTCTACGACCGTTCGTTCGGTGGTTTCCAGCGGCGCCATAAGTAGGCAAGTGCTATATCCTGGCTGAATGATTATGGGGGAGACCGGGAAACCATGGACTGACGATGAAGTTAGCGCAACGGTCAAGAAGTACTTTGACATGCTCATGATGGACGTTCAAGGGCAAAGTTTCGTCAAAGTGGCCGTTTATAGGGAGTTATCTTCCGCTTTTACTTCGCGAAGCTTGAAGTCAATTGGACTCAAGATGAGTAACATTAGTGCAGTTCTGGTTGGATTGGGTTATCCGCATTTGCGTGGTCTATCTCCCATGACTAATTATCAAGGAAGTCTAGTGGAGGCCGTGCTTAGCGAATTGAGCCGTCGCAAGTCACTCGATGCAATTCTTGAAGTATTCCTCCTCGACACGGCCCCGGTGGGATCAATTGACATTGTGAAGGAAGTTGGGGCGCCGCCGGAGGTAATTACGGATCTTCAGCATGACCAAGGAATCACGCGGATCTTTAAGCGCGACTACCTTGAGTTGGAAGCGGCCAACCGTGCCCTCGGTCTCGCGGGTGAGCTGGCTGTGGCAAAGCGTGAGCAGACTTTTCTGCACAGTGTCGGGCGGACAAGGCTTGCCGATCGTGTGGAGCACGTGGCGCAGACGAAGGGCGATGGCCTCGGTTACGACGTGCTTTCATTTGACCGTGAAGGGCGTGAAAAGTGGATCGAGGTCAAGACTACAAAGTATGCGATTGATGTGCCCTTCTTCGTAACACGGGGGGAAGTGCGGGTGTCACGCGCCTCCCCCGAGTTTTACCATCTCTATCGACTGTACGGATTCGGGTCACGTAGTGGGACGGGTCTTTACCGACTCCAAGGAGACCTGGAAAAATCTTGCAACCTGGACGCTCTCTCATATCAAGCGGCGCCAAGGCAGCCGCTGGGTGTCTGAAACATGTGTGTTCGTGTATGACTCGGTTGTTATGCCTCAGCCCTTAGCAGATTGACGAAGCTATGTTGAGGGATAATCGGAAGCCCACATGTTAGGCAATTCGGTCGCGAGAGCGAACGTGGCAAGATACCTACATGGAAAAAAAGAGGACGTTACGGTACGGCATCGCGGAATGGTATGGGCATCCGATTGATTCACTCGGGAGCGCAGAGAGGAAGCAGCTGGCAGCGCTGGCCAGTGGTGATGCGGTGAAGGGCTCGGATAAAATCAAGGCGAACCTGCCGTGCAGGTTTGCTAGCAAAATTAGAAAAAATGCTATGTGCAATAAGCCTGGCGGCGTATGTTCCATTAGACCGTACTGGATGGATGCTGAATCATCAGTTGTCGCATTTGATGACAGGCCCGTCACGATATGCCCGCGACGCTTCCTGGAAGAGGATTCTCTGTTTCAATGGGTCGCTGAGACGATGTTGGGTCGACCGGATGTGACCGTAATTGGTGAAGTTTCCCTTTTGCGCAACGCAGGAGCAAACAATACGAACACGGATGCCAAGTCTGGCAGAATTGACTGGCTGTTAATTGATACCGACACTAGTGAGCCCTCTATGGCTGCTCTCGAAATGCAGAGCCTGTATTTCTCTGGCCACAGAATGACCGACGATTTTAGACGCTATGAAACGTCTGACTCCCTTATTTATCCGGAAACATCTCGACGACCAGATTATCGATCCGGTGGCCCCAAGCGACTCGCTCCACAGCTGAGTGTAAAGGTGCCACTACTTCGAAATTGGGGCATAAAGACTGCTGTTCTTGTTGATCGATACTTTTTTGGGGAAATGTCCACCTTCAACGAGACCGTCGGCGATACGCTGGAGGATCGATTGGCGGCCTCGGATATCGTATGGTTTATTGCTGATTACAGTGAAGGAAAACTTATCCCTGGCGAAATCAAATTCGCATCCCTCGACGCATCGATCAAAGCCTTGAGTGCGACCGAAGTTATGTCTAAGGCAAAATTCCAGGAGAACATTCAACGTACCCTAAGCCGAGCGGCATATCGGCTGATGGTTGACCCAATAGATTTGATCGGTGTCGATTAGAGGAGGACTCCAACGGCTAAGACGCTCATCTAAGATTGACTCTGCTGCCCAGCTACTTTTTCCTGTTGGTGCTGGTCGAAAGCCACGCTTAAGTTTAGAGGAATACTATCGTGCAGCTTTCGCCGGGACGGCAGAAAGTGTGCGCCGCGGTATTCAACGCTTCGAGAACCTCGGATGAGGGGTGTCTCAGCCCGAGTCACTAATCGTTGTACCTGCGTTCCCAAGAATTGCGTTGCCGGCAGCAGCCGCCGCGGCTCGCTCCGGGGTGTCTAAGACACCAGCTCGTGAGGAAGGCCTGATTTTGCGATAAAGCCGAGAGTGTTGGAAATCGATCGACCAACCGCAGCACCTAGCAGGGGAGGGACAGCATTGCCCACTTGTTCGTACTGTTCACTTCGTGATCCAGTAAATGTGTAGGAGTCGGGGAACGACTGCAGCCGCGCGGCTTCACGAACGGTGAAGACGCGGTCCTGAGCGTAGTGAAAGTATGCTCCCCAATGCGGATCGCATTTGGTGAGGATAGTCGACGCTAGTCCATCGGGATGGACTCGGCCATATCGTTTAGTGTGGTCGGTTCTGCGCGCACGCCGCATGCCTGGCGGTAGCATTTCCATTGGAATATTGGTCCAATTTCCGCCGGGTGGAACATGACTAATTCTCTCGAGATTGACATGTCCGAGCCGAGGAGCTTCGTGGTTTATGACACCACTTGATCCGACGCGAAGTAGGCTTTGATACGGGTTCTGTGCGACCGTACGATACTCCTTAACCGAAGATCCAACTTCTCCGTTGGTGAGATGAGGTAGATCGTCAATTGCTTGGCTGACCGTTATGTGAGGAGTGAGGTTACTACAGTTGGGCGGAGAAAGTAGACTTGTACCATTGAAGGTTTGTTTGAAGTTTACATGGAAGGGCGCATCATAAGTGCCCTGGGGAAAGCTGAAATGCGCATTCGATGAGCGCCTAGTTCCGATAATAATGGTTCGAGAGCGTGTTTGCGGTACCCCGAAGTATGGCGCGTATAGTATCCTAACTTTTGCTGTATAGCCTAGATCATCCAGAGCTTCAAATATCGCCTTTAGGGTACCGCCCTGATCAAATGACACAAGCCCTGGCACATTTTCGATCAAGGTTACGCCGGGTTGGAATTCTTCTACGAAGCGAAGAAACTCGCGAAAGAGGTGATTCCTCCTGTCTTCGGTTGATCTAGCTGGTGCATTGATACTGAAGCCCTGGCAGGGCGGTCCGCCGGCCACAAGATCGAGTTGGCCCCTATCGAGTCCCAGTTTGCGTCGTACAAACGATGCATCAACGTTTCTGATGTCATTGCTATCGACGAATGTGTTCTGATTGTTCAGGGCGTACGTTCGGGCGAATTGGTCTTGGAGCTCATTGGCATAGAGGCTCTTGAATCCGACGGACTGAAGTCCCAGGGAGAGTCCTCCTGCACCTGAGAACAAGTCGATCATGGTCATCATTTGTGTAGCACTCCTATAGTTGATGGTGTGAATGGCGGTGCAGAGCGGCCCTTGCTTTAGCGCCTCTTGGAAGGATGTTCGGCGGGAGCAGGGCTCGAGCTGTCGCGTAAACTTGCCGTTCGGACATGTACTCGATTATGTACGGCACTACCGACAGTTCGACGTCCTCTATGGGTTCTCCTGCGACGACTGCGCGTCACCGACAGCCGCTGTGGAAAGCCTATTCTCGGGGGCGTGTATGAGACGTCCCCCGGCGTCGTTGGCCGGGAACCAATTAGCTAATGAACAGCACCCGCCTCCAACACGTTTTGCTCGCTGGGAGTGGTCGGCCTGAATACACAGGGGGCGGCTAAGTCAGCTTCGCCCATGGCAAGGCGACCGTCGCAGCGGATAAGGGTTCCCCAAACTTGGATCTCAAGTCAGCTACTCGAACCTGCGATGTGAAATCTGATTAGTACGGTGTCAAGCGAGCAGCTCGTGGGTGGTCCTGGATCAGCTGGTCTCAGTGGTCCTGAATCAGGTTGACCTACTCATATGCCTGTCCAACCACCAAATCACTGGGCCCCTCACACGCTTCTCTGAACGCTCCGCTCCTCGGAGGGCGCACCGTCATCCCCCAGCACGCGCCAGACAGGACTCATAGCCCAGCTAGGCGCAGCACTAAGACCGGGGCGGCAGACTGTGGGATAAGCCAAAGATTCGACGTCAAACGGGCCTCTGGCTGCGCCATCACATCACCTTTCGTCCAGTCTCAAGCAGACCGGCGGAGGTTCAAGCTTTGATTCCCAGGCTTCGGAAGAGATTGAGGACATGGCTTGGCTTGCGGTCAAGCATGAATGTATCCACGTAGACCACTCCAACCAGGTTGGGGTGTTCCGCGTTAATTTGTGCTGTTGCCTTTGCTAGCCTGTCCGACATCAGGGCAGCTTCTCCTGATTCCAGGGGATGCCGCAGAATCACCGCGATCCGGCCCTCGGCTGGTTTGTCCCACAATGCGCAAGCGGCAAAGTTGTTCTCTAGTATGGAGACGTTGTAGACGGCCGCCCAGTTCGTGATTGCCTGCCGCTGCTTGTCCAGCTCAATGGTCAAGTTCCGACCGTCGAGTACACCTTTCAGGTCTTTAGCCAGGCGCCAGTCAAGAAGTGCGTGGTACGCCATGTTCGAATAATCGCGCAGGCAGCGGTAGCAGGAAGACGAGCACTCCAGGGAGTGCTCACCTGCCAGTTCTTCCAGGTAGGTGTCAATTTCAGCGAGGTATTCGTGAAGGATCTCGGGTCTTCCCAGGTGGCTGCTGAAGCCCGCACCGTTCTCCAAGGTGTCGGCAAGGAAAGCGAACGTGGTTGGCTCGCCGTCCTTCAGTCCGGTATAGATTCCGGCGTTGAATTCTTGGGACTGAATGTCTAGTTTCTTCGCGGCCACCGTCCTCATCAGGAAGCTCAGCGAGTACCAAGCGGCCCGGCGGCCTTGAATAGAGTCATATGCGCCATGTTGTTGAGGCGTTCCGGTATTCAGATCCAGCCGTAGCCCCGCAGGCTTGATTACTGCTGACTGCGGTCCGTAGAACAGGAAGTCCGTCGGTTGAATAGTTCCCAGCGCAGCAGCGATGGAAGGTTCGGACTGGTCGGTGTGCACGGCGCTCGTCCCATCAGGAGCCATGGCTATGTAGCCGCCCCAGTAATCGTTCGGGAGGGCTTGCTTGAACTGGAAGGATTTGCCGGAGTTGTCATTGATCACATACCTCTTCCCGCGGCCCGAATATGCGACTGAACCGGGGAGGGATACGGGTAGCAGTTTTTGGAGGTCGGCCACGGCCCGGGTAGAGGTCGACTTGGGTGACCAGGAGAAGTTGCCGTCGAAGTCTCGGGGGGTGCCTGCGCGATATCCCTGGGGCTCCCGGAGATCGATGGTACTGAAGATTCCGGGGTCGGCTCCACACTGCGGGCAAGAGCCTGCTGCGTATTCTGAGCCTGTTGGTTTTTCTTCCACGTATGCACACTGCCTGCATACATCGATTAGTCGTTCGTCGCCCAATGCATTGTCTTCAGCCGTGACTGCGCGACCAGCGGGGTAGAAGGAGGCCAGTCCGATGACAGGATAAATCTTCCCGTCGCGTACCAGCTCACTGCCGGGAGCAAACTGGTTAACTGCCATCGCTGCATCGCGGTCAATCACATTGTCCGGCGGCCAGGGGAAAGCGGAGCTTGGTTTCTTGAGATAGAGGTCCCGAACCTTTGAGGGGAACCCGAACATCGGCAGGAGACCGCTTTCGGCCAACCGCTGACTAAGGTCGGAATGGCCGGGCATGTCACTGAAGGCAACCACGGAAATATCCTCAGCCAGGGAGACGATACTCGCACGTGCGATGTCCAAATCATTCTGGCTTAGGTTCGTGTACGTCGCTAAACCTGTCACAGCCTCCTCAACTGTTGACCAGTTGTCATTGAGCCATTGACTTAGCAGCGGCTTCACCCTGGCCCAGTCCGACACCAACCCGAACTGGCCATGTGTGTTGTTGCCTAATCCGGAGAATCCGTCATCCAGAGAAAGGGCGTCGGTGAAGGCGATGAATGCACGCCGAAGCGTTTCACTTCTCAAAGCACGTGTATAAATTTCGGGACGGTTAAGGGCCAGGTAAGGCTGGGGTGTTGGTTCATTGGTGATGAGTTCAGGCCGTCCAAAGTAATACTCATCGTGGCTGCGCCCCCTGCACACGGTGAGTGACACCGCCATGGGCGTTAGACGTCGGCCGGCACGCCCTACGCGCTGCTGGTAGTTGAAGCGGGTAGGTGGCATGTTGGCCAAGATGACGGAATCGAGGGCGCCAATGTCGACGCCCGCTTCCATCGTTGTGGTGACAGAGAGTAGCTCAATCCCATCGGACTTCTTGTTCTCTGTCTGGTTGAGGAAAACATTCTGGAACCGGGCCTGTCGGGATTGGGCGGCGAGCCGATCGGTTTGGCCGGTCAGTTCAGCCGCTGTGAGACGGAATTGGCCCTGTCCATAAGTGGCCTTATGCCCGTAGTAATCAAGATCTGTCCCATGAGCAGTTGCCTCTGGGAGGTCCTTACCGCAGTACGTGCACAGCCCGCACCCGTATATCAGGTGCCGCCGTCGGCAGTTCTGACATGTCCATTCGCTGCTGGCGGGCTGGTAGATAGTTGCCATGTCGGCGTGGATGAGGAAGTTGGATTCTGCGTCGCCCCATACCTTCCGGACCGACGTCTGAACGTCATCAATGTCCATGTCGAACTTCGCCGCGACCGCCTGCCAGAAGGTCTTCAGCTTCCTCGGTGGCGTGTCGGATACGTTTCGCATACCCGCGAATCGGCGCATGCCTGCAAGAATGCGCAGGCTGGACTGTGCGATGGCAGCCGGAGAGGATGGGACATTTTGAGCGGTGCTGAAAGATTCTACGAGTCCAACCCAACCTAAACCCAGAGACTCATAGTCGCGTCCTACCCCAGAAAACAACCCGTCAATGATCTCCTTCTGCAAGTTTTTGTCTATGGCATCCTCGAGCTTCTTCTGGGCAGTGGATAGGTCTGTTTTTCGTGCTGGTGAAGGATCCCAGCGGTAGATAAGCGACCAGGATGAGGGGGCCTTCTCGTCAGTTTGCTGGAGGGAAGCCGATGGACCGCCGGGATTCATACCCATCTCCACCAGCCGCTGACTAACACGGTCAGTGAGTACGGGAAGTGAAGGAGATTGAGCAAGCTGGCGGATGGCTTGCGTTTCCGGCACGTCACTCTCAAGGTCCCACACGTCCTGCAGGAGGGTGAATGCGTTCAGATCCTTGGCGCGCAGGCGTTTGATCGCTTCCTTGGACTCTGCGGTCTTCTTTCCGTCGACGATATGTTCCTTGGCTAAAGGAATATCGGCTGCAACCTGATCTGATGCCGCAAGTTCTGTACGGAGGAGCAACCGCAACAGATCCTGGTAGTGCCGGAGGCTGATTCCGGACGATAATTTGGCGGCGTCCTGTCGGCTGTCCGTGAAGACGATGGTTTTCCGGTTCGCGGGCTCGAGGTCTTGGAGCAGTTCTGTGATGAGCACCTGATTTATTTTTTCGAAACCGGTGCGCATGGCCCGAATGGGTGATCTTTGACGTTTTTTGTCTGACGCCGGCACGATCCCATCAGCAGTGTGGGTTATCTCCCAGTCATCGGCGCAATTAGGGCACCGCGTAGGGAACGGCGACAACTCCTCGGGGTTCCGTTTGAACACACCCGAGTTCTGGCCGCGCTTGCCTGCTGGCGTGGCTACCTGGAACGTCCAGCCTGTGTGGTCATTGCTACCGGTCGGACGGAGCTCGCCCGTCTCGGGCCTGAGGATCGAGCGTCGGAATGCGTACTCTACTTTTTTGCCGTCGGCAGTCCATTCTCGATCCTCCAGATCCGGGTTCTGCTTCTGGGGCCAGTAAAGAAGGTAGTTATTGGCTGTCCGTTCGAGACCCACCTGATCGGGTAGGTGTTCTATGTCGGACAGGTCCGCCAACAGGGTGAGTGACTTTCCCGGAGGCTGGGTCGAACCGGCGGGTACGTACCCTCCCAAGAAGACGTCTCCACAATTTTGGCAGTACAGGAATTCCAGTACTCTGGAGCCGCATAGGCACCGGCTGACCGGTTCGGAGTACAGGCGCCCTACAGGACGCTTCTGACTGCCTCCTTCTTGAACTTCAGGGCACGCCGGGTCGGTGCAGGCCCACATGCCCGGTACGTTGCGGAAAAAAAGATGGCTTCGTAGTAAAGGCCATTTGACCCCGCCTGTTTTTTCCGGAGGTGCTGCGGCGGCTTTCAAGAGCTTCTGTACTGCCTGACGGCGTGATCCTTCAGGCAGCGCTGGGAATAGATGATGTTCCATCTGCTGTAGAGACTTCGCCTGCGGTTTTGATTGGGGTTCCCCGTTTTCGGCCAGGAAGAAGACGTTACTCAGGGCACTGGATCCCGTGAGCTCGTCTGTGTGGCCCGGGACTCCCTCCGGGCTTGCGAATCCCGTTTCCGACAGGTCAAGAGACGGATCCTCTGCGCGAATGAGTTGTCCGGAAAGGAAGTCGAATGATTCGCGTGGAACACCAAAGAATTCCTCGACGAAGGCTTCGTCCCGGTTGGATTCCAAGGAGGCTGAGGCGGCGATGACTTGGAACTGGTCGGAGTCTTCAGCCAGTCCGAGCCTCATCTTCAGGTTGCGGATGAGCAGCGCGACTTCGGTGCCGGCGGTACCCCTGTAAGAGTGCAGTTCATCGACGACGAATGTGAATCGATGCTCAGAACTGGCTTGAAGCCACTCACGGGTTGAGTCGAAGTACCGGCTGTCACGCTCGCGCAGGAGCAGGACATTGAGCATCGAATAATTTGTGATGAGAATATCGGGGGCAGCGTGGGCCATGTCCCACCGGGAGACCATTTCAGCTCCGCCCAGATGAGGCATGAAGTACTTAGCTTCGTCATCGAGCTGCTGCATCTGCGTGCTGCGATGATCAATATCTTGAAGGTAGGAGCGTAGATTCCCCACAGCAACGTTGTTGTCCAGTGCTCCTGTGACGGGCGTAGCTCCGGTATACCGGCCGAAGTAAAAGCGGTGCCCGCGCCTGTTCTTATCCAACCATGTCCGGGCCGCGTCACTGTCCAGTGCCTTCCGCAGCCGGATGAGCTGATCATCAACCAGCGCGTTCATCGGATACAAAATGATGGAGCGGACAGCTTTGGTGCGTCCAATCTCTGTCTCCCGCTGTGGCACGAACGGACTGTTTGCCCCTCTCCACCATGTCGAGAAAGATGATCCATGACCGGTCCAAGAGGTTGATTCGGCCAGAAGGTTAGACATTAGAGGCAGAAGAAAAGCCTCGGTCTTACCTGCACCGGTGCCTGCGGTCACCACCACATTGCGTTTCTCCTTCACTACGGATATCAGCGCTGACTCCTGGTGGGTGTACAGGTCCCGACCGGCAGGGATGAGACCGGTCCGCGCGAACTCAACCAGGTCCTTCGATGCATGGGCCTTTTGGACTGAGTCCTCGAAGGACCGAGTGGACGCCACGTATTCGGGGCGCAGTTCGATGAAGGGTTCCCGATAGACGCCGTTGTCCTTGTCGAGGATTCTGCGTCGTTCCGCTTCGAGGTTTTTGTCAGCGAGTCCGAACGGTGTGTCGTAATAGCGAAAATACGACTCCCGCAAGTGGTTAAACGTCTCGACTATGTCCAATGGCACGATGTCGGCTTTCTGTAGAGAGAGCGGGAGCGCTGCAAATTCTCTAGCGCACTTGCAGGTGTTGATGAATCGATCGAGCGACGGCCAGAGCAACAGAGTTGGGCACATTCTCGTAGGTCCACGCTCGGCCCGGAGTCTTGACGGGGCTGACCCCGCTGCACAGGGCCAGCGCCTGCCGGTGTTGCACGGGAAGCGGCAGGGTGGCATTAACACGGAGTGTCCCGATGGGATCTTCGACATCTTCGAGGATCTTCAACTGGAGACACTTGCTGTCCACCTCGGACATGGTCAGGCACATACCTTCCGCGTAGCCGACTGAGGACCAGAAGCCAGATCTGAACAACCAGTATTGCCACCGTCCGTTCACCGTTTGCCTGAACAGTCCATCCCGGCGGAAAGCCTCAACGCGAGTGAACTCCCGGTGGAAGACGTTGAACATCTCAACTGCTGACCCATAAGTGTTGGGTCCCGCTGATCGAGGTCCGGGACCGAGCAGAGGAAGATTCGCGGCCACCGACAATGCAGCACAAGGGATGAACGATGCTCCTGCGTGGGCGGCAACCTCGATGAGTTCTGCTTCACTGTCGTATTCAAGGAGAAGGATCCCTGGGTCGCCGAGCGACGCTGTCCCGGTTTTCGTGGGTCCCACCTTGTGCAGCACAACCTCCGCTTCGAGCCGGTCCTCTAGTTCCCCTGTTCGTTCGCCTATGACCAATGCAAACGCCGAGGACCCTGGAAGTTGCGTCAACACTGTTGGCCGAATTCGCCATTTGCTCTCCGACCACAGCAAGTCCAGATGCCCCAACACTTCCAAACGCCGCAAATACGCTCGAGCCGCCTTCGTTCTGGCCCGCGGATGACCGTCCATCAACGCGGCGACTGATGACGTCACGTCAGAAAGGCGGCCATGACCACGAAAACTCAACCACTCCAGGACGCGATCACCGTCCATAGATGCTGTCCTCCATTGACTGTGACAAATACGATCTCCACAAGTGGTCCGGGTTACCGATGGTTTCCCTAGCGGCCCGGCGCCAAAAAGCCTGGGCCGGGCCGTCTATGAATCCGAAGTTCGGTGGATCAGCCGCAATCAGATGGGGCTGCGATAACTTTCCTGCCCGTTCAGTCAAAACCCACGTTGTACCCTTCGGGACAGAGATTTTCCACTGGTAGGACTCAGAGAATCCGAGCCCTGTAATGAAGGGGGGAATAGGAGGTTCGCCACACCTTCGCACTAGTCCCGAGGGCGCTACGAACCAAACAGCGGCATCCCGTCCTCGTCTACAAAGCACATACTCGGGAGCTCTCACTTCTGACACGGGAGCCGGAGGAACGACATCGTCGTGACCTTTGGTGTGGGCCGCCTTCCACTGAGCGGCAGAACCGGTGGAGTGGACGAAAAAATCCAAGGTGAAACCAGCGACAGAAACAGTGTGCTTCCCCTCCGTAAACGGCCCGGCGAGCCGAAGAGGAAAGAGCGAACCGTTGGCCTTCACTCGTGTGCCAGGCAGTCTGTTGTCAAGGACAACGTGAACGTACTCGTCAGAAGATTCCTCTGGAAGCCGCACATCCGGCTCTCCCCCGAGGAGGTAGTGGCGGCCCCCGACATCCGTCCGCAATTCAAGACCGTTCGCAAGTTTGGGCCGCGAGCTGGGAGTTGCCTTCAGGAGCTGGCCAAGACTGTTGAACGACCCTGCCGCTGACAAGTCAATCGGCTCCACCAAGGACACATCTACATATACGGTCCATCCTGGGAAGACCTTGCCGCGAAGCTGCCAGTACCCGGACGCGGCACTTTTGGTGAGAAGCTCGTCCATTTCGGCTACATCGGTGTCCTGCACAACGAACAGATGGGGCTCATCCGGAGTGGCCTCCGGCACCGACTGCCAGTGACCCGATGAAGGATCGATGCGCAAGATCCACATTTGATGCACATTCTTGGTCAGGACAGCTCTGCCTCCTGTTGCCCGAAAACGGTGATTAATCAGAGAAGCGACTTGGGGGAGGCTGCCCGTTACAACGTCGTAGACAGATCCGTAGTCGGGTTTTCGGATCGAGAATAGTGAACCGTTGTCCTGCCTAAGCTCGTCCGTTTCCAACCGCGAATCAACAGGGATCACCCAGCTGATCGACCAGTCCTCGGGGTCAATACACATGCTCAGGTCCAGCCGCACACGGCCCTTGGCCGCAGTCGGCTCGGAACTTTGCTCGGCTGCCAATTTAGCAATCACCGCCAAGAGCAACGGATTTCCCGAGCCCTTTTGAACAAGGTCCACGAATGCCGTCGAGAATCCCCGCGGTTTGTCCAGCCACAGGCGGAGTAAGGCCAACAACTGATCCGGTGATGACCCGGAGCTCCGATCAACACGGAGCCGGTCAAGAAAACCGGACAACCGATCCCGGTCGGACGCTTTCAGCACGGTTTGAGAAAGAGGATAGCCGATTCTGTTGAAGGTCTCATGAGTGCGGATAGTGCTCGGGCCTAAGAGATCGTGGTTTCTTTCTATCCAGTCATCGAGCGTTTGCCACATCTCAGCAACTACATCGAAGTGCTTATGAATCCCGGTGGCGGTGAGTCTGTTTTTACCCGACGTCATCAGGCTGACCAGCCGAGGGTAATAAGCGGCAGAGGAGAATTTCCCGTCGTTGCGCATTTTGGATCCTGCGATGACGGTGACGGCCAACAGAGGCAAGCATGGTGGGGGTTGTTCCTGCGGACCTTTCCTCCAGGAGGCGAGCCGCCGGTCAATAGGCTCGAATATTGTTGACTTGTCGGTTTGCCGGAGCTCCGCGAGAACAGCCGAGCGCAGCGACCCCACGGGATCAGGTAGGAGAGGGCAAATCCGCGCCATTTCCTCATCATCGAGAAACATGATGACAGGTTCATCGGGTTGGTTCATCGGGAAAAATTCATCGGACAGCTTCGACTGCCACCTGTCGTAGTCCATATGATTCCCCAAAAGTTCCTTGTCCCCCACGTCATGATTGTATTCACGTACCCGAGAAACAATGCGGAACGGCGCGAGCTTCTGGCTTGGATAGCCGCGGAACCTTTGCGGGCGGGGGAGAACCTCACTGAGTGGCAGGTCAATGAATGCCTGCTGAGCCACCGCAACCCCCGGGCCCCGAAACCATTGCACGCGGGAGACTCATTGTGCTGCCGGCCATGTCAGGGGAACTGTAGAAGCCGGGGAGGACCACGGAGTTGCGCACGTTTAGTCCACCCAGCCTTGCACGATCCGGTGGTGTGACGCGGCGTGGCCGTCGCACCCTTCCATGGAGACCTCGTCGATCTCCGCCCCTGCTTCCTGCCCTTTCGGCGCAGAACGTCTGGTGGGACAGGATGTCCCGGCGCTGGGTGGGTTGCCAAACGCCTCCTGTTGGCAGCCCCGCAGCCGGATCTGACGGTGCCGGGCTTCGGACTGATGGAGGTTCCGCACCAGCAACCTCCGAGGACGACCGATCTCGGCGGCGCCCACACGCGTCTCCGTACTAAATTAGGGCGGCATTCGGGGAAGAATCCGTTTGCTTCAACTGACAGTTGCTCGTCCCGGCTGAATTGGGGCGATCACCCCGCCGGCGTGGACATCGTCGGAAGTGCTGGCTTGATCAACGCGGCGACGCCCTGATGGCGCGGAGATCGGCAATACTGACCTTGACGCTTTTTCGAGATCTAACAGACCAAATACCCGGAGGCTATCTTGGAAGCCCTAAACCGCCCACTCAAGACGTGGTTCGAAGCCATACAAGGTCGACGACTACGGTTGCCTCGCTTTCAGCGGTTCGAAGCCTGGAGCCACAACGAGGTGGCTAGCCTAATCGAGACCGTATTGCGTGGGCTGCCAGCGGGTGCCGTCCTGACACTTGAGGTCGGAGCGAAAGAGCTCTTCGCTAGCAGAGAGCTCGAGTCCGCTCCGGTTCTACAGGCCGGCGACAGAGTTACCGAACACCTTCTGGATGGACAACAGCGGCTGACCGCGCTGTGGCGAGCGCTCCACGATAACTATCCCAATCGGACTTATTACGTGCGCTTCGACGAGGACGAAGACGGGGCAGAAGTTCCGCGCGTCCTGGGTCAATACCGATGGGATCGACGGGGAGCAACCTATCCGCTGTGGTGTGACGATGCAGCTGAAGTCCTAAATCGCGGCTATCTTCCTCTTCGTTTGTTGAACCCTCTTGGAACTGCCGAACGCGATGCCTGGGCTCTCCAAGCGACCGGGGGAGACTACGAACGGGCGTGGACCGAAAATAATCGCATTCATCAGCTTGCTGCCAAAATCGCCGCTTACAACGTCCCGTATCTCAGTTTGAGCGAGACGACCCCCAAGGATGTCGCACTGGACGTATTCATCAAGATGAATACGTCGTCAGTTCGTCTCACTTCTTTCGACATCGTCGTGGCGCAACTGGAAGAAGCTACTGGCCAATCGCTCCACGACCTTGTAGAGGAACTATCTACGGCGGTCCCAACTGCACATCGATACGTGGATGTCGGAACGCTTGCATTGGATGTTGCCGCCCTACGGTCTAACCGTCCAGCGAATCAGCGAAGCTACCAGCGCATGGACTTGGCGCAAGTGGCTAAGGAGTGGGAGGAAGTCGTGGCGGGGATAAAGTGGGCTATTGAGATTCTGGAGGAGGAGAGAATCTTCGATGCCCAGCGCTTGCCCTCGGTGACGTCCTTGCCGGTCATTGCGGCTCTCCACCAATATGTTCCGAAGGCGTTGGACGCCGCTGGTAATGCTCGTCGTCTTGTGAAGGCCTACATGTGGCGCTCGTTCCTGACGAGGCGGTATGACCAGTCGGCGCCCACCAGGGCGTTGCAAGACTACCGGGGGCTTCGCTCGATCCTTGCGTCTGAGTCAATGCTAATCACGCCCCCGATTTTCGATGATGATGCCACGCCGTTACCGCTGGCGGCCGATCTAGCGGCGGCGTCGTGGCCTCGGGGTCGTGAGGTCCTAGCGCGAGGAATCCTGGCCATTTCGCTGCGGCACGGAGCTAGAGACATCGCTGATGACGAACCAGCTACAGCGTTGAATTTGGAGAAACGTGAATATCACCATCTATTTCCGGACTCGCTCCTCGTCAACGTCGCGAAACTGGACCCCGGCAGGTCAATGCGTGCACTCAACTGCGCGCTGATTACGTGGAGTACGAATCGAAACATTTCAAACAAGTCCCCGCTGCAGTATCTGGAGGACCGAACTAGCCGGGCAGATCTTGGTGCCGATGCTATTCGCGAACGACTAGCCTCGCACGTCGTGCCGTTTGACGAGCTAGTCGGGGCGGGACCTTACGCCGAGGGCGATGGAGCACAGCTGATTAACGACTACGACGAATTTCTCGTGGCGAGAGCAGAACTTCTGCTGCCGATTGTGCGACAGCTGTGCGGTCCGACGGTCGTCTCCGAGACACTCTGAGCCGTAAGACTAGTGACTTAGGCAGGAAGCCCTTCGATGACTGGGCCTTTTGACGGGCTTTTGGACGGTGCCGGTCGACGTCGACACTACTGACGGTCCACGGTTCTGGAGCTCGACGGCGACTTCGCGCCGCAACTGTTAGAGGTGCTGCGGACGTTCGTGACGGTGCCGGCTGCCTGGCTGGTGTCGGCGGTCGCCTGGGCGGGCTCAGGACTGCAGGGACTGCATCACGGACAGATGCCCTGCACGGGCCGCGATCAGGCACTTGGCCAGGTAGAAGGGCAGGTTCGCGGGCCTGACATGCTGCGTCAGCACAAGGACCGGATCCGGGGCTCGCAGGTCGACCAACTTGGCTCGGCTGCCCCCCCCACCTGGCTCAGGCTGATCTGGCATTCGCCGGGCCCGAGGATCTGGCCGAAGCAGTGGTTCAGTTTGGCAAGCAGGGTGCTGCCGCCGTCGTCGACTTCCAACGGCGCGGCGGCAGCGGAACTGCTGCCCAGGCTCACCGGCAGGGCCGAGATGTTTTCCTGCAGGTGGGCGACGCCTTCACCGTCGCGGAGCAGGACCGACTCCCAGAACCGGCAGTCGGCGCCGGGCTCCACTCCCACAAAGGGGGCGACGAACTCCGAGGCAGGATGCCGCTGCCGTTGGACGCGTTTGATCTCGATGTGCTGCCCGGGGCCGCCGAGAACTTCCTCGAAGGGGCGGATTCGCTCGATGCCGATGCGGGGAGGGGACCGGCGGCGAACCGGCCGACGCCTCGGCGGGCCCGGATGAGACCGGCCTCGTCGAGCAGTACCAGGGCCTCGCGGACCGCGGTGCGGCTGACCCTCGTGTCTGCGCTGAGCTCCGTCGCGGTGTGGAGCGTGGAGCCGGGCGTCAGCAGGTTGTTGCGGATGGCCTCTGCGATCCGGGAGTACACGGCAACCCGGAGGGGCGAGCCGGGCTGGGCCTCCACCGGCTGGGACAGGAACCTGGCGGCGTCCCCGTGCACGTTTGCCTCGTTACGTGGTGTTCGGGAATTCCAGCGTACGACAACAAGTGCGACGCGGTTGTTGGACAAGGCCCACACACGGGAAGGGCCTCGCACCGAAGCGGCTCGCGCTGGCTGTTTCCTTAGGCGCCGAAGGTCCGGTTCCCCCAAAAGTGCGGGACACTGGAAGTCCCGACCACGAAAGCGGGCCACCTTGATTAGTCTCCAGCACGATGCCGACGGCTTCACCCGGCCGACTCCATGGGACTGAGCGGTGCCGGCGGCCCCGGCCATCTCCATCCGCTGCTGTATCCGTGGGACCCGCCTGTGGCCTCGGGGGTCATGGACGGCAATGAATTCCGGTTCCTGGAGCCTTCAGCCGGCGTGGATGAAGCCCTCGCGCAGGCCGGCGCGGCACCGCTGGCCGCCCGTTCCCTGGTGGTCTCCATCGGCTCGAATTCAAGCGCCGACGTGATGCGGCGGAAATTCGCCAACTACCGCCAGCCTGTCAGCGCGGTCGTGCCGCTGGTCCGGGGCCAACTCCACAACATCGGCGTTGGCCACTCCGCCCACGTGAGCAAGGCCGGCTACATCGCCGCCGCCCCGTATCCGCTGCTGGGGGAGAGCACAGCGGTCTGGCTTTCGTGGCTGGACGATGTCCAACTGATGGCCCTCGACGAATCGGAGCCCAACTACCGGCGGATCCAGATCGACGGCGACGCCTGCCCGCTCGCGGCGGACCACGGGGAACGTCCGGAGGAGTTTTCACTGTTCACCTCGCGCTGGGGCGTGCTGACCGATGGCGACGGCGGGAAGCTTCCCTTCCTCGACCAGCCTGCCCTCTTCGGGCTCCTCGCCGGCAGCGGCACTGGGGACCTCCTGGAAGAGGGGAAGTCCGTGTTCGACGGGGCACCGGAGCTTGTAGCCGAGCAACTCGCCATCCCCTCGGTCCAGGCGTGGGCCAGGGAATGGTTCAGCGCGGCGGACCTCGCCGCGCCCGTGGACTTCGAGGGGTAGCCACCGTCTGGAACGTCGCTATCACCGGGCGGCGGTGTTCCCGGCAATGTGCTGAGCAATGTATTCGGCATCTCGGCCCACGCCCGCCACGATGGCCGAGCCGTGCCCGGTCAGCCACGGCAAACCGACGGCGTACAGGCCCGGGTGTTCGGTGACGCCGCGGTGGTGCCGGGGGTAGTTCCATTCGTCCAGCACCGGGATGTTCAGGATGCTGAAGTCCAGCCGGTAGCCCGTGGCCCAGAGGACCGACGTGACGTTGGCGGCCTCGAGGTTCAGCCGCGCCGGCTCCGACGGAAGCCAGTCGTCCTTGCGGTACTGGTGGTTGGTGGAACAAAAATGAGGGTGCACCTGAGTGTGGGCAGGACCCACCCGGGCTACTCTGGGCCATGGTCCCCGCCGAGGCTCGCATAGTGATTCCCACGTTTCCGGGCGGAAGGATCGTGCTGCTCAGTACGCAAGTCTGGCCCATGGTTCCCAGGCCGACGCGACCGGGTGGGGGCAAGGACAAACCGTCACCAGTCTGCCTTCGTAGACGTCCTCTCGTCCATCGAGTGACGACAGTCATCTAGTGCTACTCGGAATCCGGAAGTATCGGCATCCGCAATGTACCGGCATTCACGTGCAGCAAAGGGAGCGTTATTGTTTGAAGCATCTAGCACTAGGTAATTGCTTGGATCGGCGCTTTTTGGGACTACCCAGTCACTGAAGAATTCAAGTCGCGCCCAGTTATGATACTGTGCTGCCCATTCGTACTTTGAGCGAACTCTTTCGTTGTTTCTGAACGCGTTGAGACCCTTCGTCACCGCTTGGGCGTGCATCTCCAAACCTTCTCCAACGGCGTCTTCTCGAACGGGTGAATCACTCTCTATAAATGCGAGGTAGTTTATAAAGAAACAATTATCCTCATCGATTATGATGTAATCGTTATGAGGGGTTCTTGAAATCTGCCCATAAAATCTAGTGAGCATCGGGACGGCCTCCATCGCTTTCGCTGTAACTAACACTCGAGGATAAATTGCGCATTTTTCTTCAGCCTTCACTGCAGATAGCAAGGCGGGCCCAGTCACATAACCTTCTCCCATGTATAGCAAGCCTCTATCGATTCCCCCTCTCAGGAATCTGCCCCGAGAAACAAGATTTAGTTGGAACATACCCACGCTTAGGATTGTTGGCAGCAGCCCGTCATCATCCAATGTTGAATCAATCGGACTTCCGGTTATAACATTATCGCTAAAAGAAAGGAACCGTTGGTAGCGTAGCTCGCGACTATCATCGTGCAGGAATGCGCGGAGAGCGCTTTGATTTTCAAGGCTGGCTATAAGCTTTTCGTTGTCGAATTCTCTCAGTGAGGCACTGGTTCCGAGCTCGTCGAGATAGGCCACAAAGGATTCTCGCAAGGTAGGGCTGCCATCCGCATCGCTGTACAGGGCATCGCTCTCCCGTTTCAGCGCCTCTCGTAATTTAGAATTTTCCCTGGAAAAGTTGCTTGGCTCGGATGATTCGTTATTTGTCATGCGCGCCCCTCAAAGGTGGTTGGTCGGTGACCCGGCGCCTTCCTGGCGGAATCGGGTTGGAGCTTCCAGGAAATAACAAAAAGTCTCCCAATTGTACACATGCAGCAGCGGTTTAGGTGCCTTCCCTGAGCTCTCTAATACCAATCAAAGGCGACGAAAATCATTCCTGGGTCGGCCGGTATCGCCATCGTTCGCTCGGCCGGAGGTCCGTCGCAGGATGTAGAGGGCCCGGGTTCCGCCGCTGTCGTTACGGAGCGAAGCTCGGACCCTATGGTTTCAAGGAGATCGCCCTGGCTGCCGTCCCAGATGGCGATCTGTTCGCGGACCTGGCGGTCCAGTTCCGGAAGTTCTGTTCGACCTCGCGGAAGTCCGAAAGCAGGTCCTTGGCCAGGGAGGTCAGCTGCTGGAAGTGGTCCAGGGCCTCCGGGGCGGTTATCACCCTGATGTTGCCGTCAGCGATTCGCTGCATTTCCGCGTTGATGCCGTCGCGCTTACCCCCCGGCCGAGGTCCCGCAGGTAGATGTCGTGGCCGCCGCCGGACACCAGCGGGTTGCAGGCGAACCTCGTCGCGGGGGAAGGCAACTGCCCCACGGTGAGGCCGTTCAGTCCGTAGTCGAGACCGAATTGTGCAAGCTGATTCATCCAATAGAGGAGGTCCTGGCCGCGGTACCCGCGCGGCGCTTCCGGGCACGTGGACACCGCCAGGTGGATTTCGCGGCCGACGTCGAGCAGTTCCTCGGCGATCTGGCCGCCGGACTGGCCGGTGCCGACGATGAGCACGGCACTCTCGGCAGTGCGAGCGAGAAGTTCGGCGTGTTCAGGCAAAATGCGTCCCACCGATCCTGCCACCCCGCCAAGCGTTTGGCCCCGTTCCAGCAGCTGGTGTTCGACCCGACCAGTTACCTCGCAGCGGTCTGATATGAAGCCCCGGCCTGGTATCCGGCGGGCCCTAGCTGTCGTTTCTTGACTCGCCAGCGCCAATCATCGGGCAACTGCCGTTGCCCTAATGCAATGGGGACCAGCAATGCTCCAATCAATGGAAGCGGGAGCGAAGGTAACCCTCCTGCTCGGGTGTGAGAGCGCCCCAGCGGTCGCCCTCAAACGGCAGCTTGCCGTACTTATCTCGCAGTGCCTGCCGGATCGTCTTGGGGCTCTTGCCGACCTCGCGTGCTAGCTCGACCGGGGTGAGTCCGCGTGCTCCTGCGGCGGGGGCGGGGGCAGACTGGCGGGGCGGGGGCCACGACCGCGGACGCCTCCCCGACTTGCGAGCCTGACGCCTCCAGGGTCATCGCCTCGCGCGCCCGGCGCAGCCGAGGAAGCGGCCGGGGGTTGTGCATAATGTTCAGCGGCGGCATCCAGCGGTGGATGACTGCGACCTCAACCTCTCCGAGCGCCTGCGCGAGCAACGGCGGTCGCTCCCACACTGCGAGTGATAGGCGCTCGTACATCCAGGCCGTGAGCCGGGCATCTCCAACCGGCGTGAGCCCGTAGTTCGAAAAGTGGCTTGGCTTATCGGGGTTGCGGGGAACCGCGTGCAGGTCGAGCGTTTCGCGCAGCAGTGCGGCGAACGACCGCCTTACCGTCGAACTGCCCGTACGCGGCTTCTTGGTCGGGCTGGCCGCGAAGTGCGTGTCGATTTCCCGGCTCACAAGGTCGTCCTCGCTCTTGCCGACGTAGAGCGCGGAGTCCGGCTCTGGGTCGAGTCCCAGGGTGGCCCACGCCTCGGCGTCGCCATAAATGGCGTACAGGCCGGGAACGGGTCGCACGCGGCCCTTCGCCCGTGCGACGGGCCAACGCTCGCCCGAGAGAGCGGAGATGGCCTCTTCGACTTGCGGCGGGAGCTCGGATGGGGTCATGAGGGGGATCCTAGCAGGTGCTCCGCGCCCTCTTTAGTCGAGGTAGCCCGGCGCATGCGGGGGTGTTGGAGGAACCGAGAAGAACTGGTCGACTTGCTGAAACGCTAGAGCCATCGCTGCGCTGGGTGTTGATGCATGATGCAGTCGCATGATGCGCGAAAGGGTCACAGAACTCGCTCGAGGGCCGGTTTGCGTGTTGGACATACTGCGTCAGCACGAGCAACGGATCCGGGGCCGGCAGGTCCAGTAGCTTGGCTCGGCGCGGCCCCACCGGGCTGAGGCTGATCTGGCACTCGCCGCCCCCAGGACCCGGCCGAACCGGGAATTGAGCGCAGAGAGCAGGGTGGCGCCGCCGTAGTCGTCCATTCCCAACGGCGCCTGGGCAACGGAACTGCTGCCTAGGCTGACGGGTCCGGCGGAGATGTTCTCCTGCAGTTGCGCGATGGCTTCGCCGTCACGGATCAGTTCGGATTCCCAGAGCCAGCAGTCTGCGCCGGGTTCGACGCCGATGCCCGGGGGCAGCGAACGCGGAGGCCGGCTGCCGCGCCACCTGGACGCCCTGTAATTAGACCTGCTGCCCGGGGCCGCCCAGGACTTCCTCGAAGGGGCGGATCCGCTCGATCCCTATGCGGGGGAGGGCTTGGACCGTTGAGCTGTCACTTGCCACGTCTAATGGTTTGGTCCGCTGACTGGTTCAATCACTGGGTTTCGGTATGTTCAACTTCCGCAGCGCCCAGTCCCAGCGGATCAGCTCCTGTTCGAGGCGAACGGCCGCACCGTAGGCATTGTTGCCAAGCGCCTCGTAGAGCGCACGTTCTGCGGGCGTGAGCCTCGTCAGCTCAGCCCTCGACGGTGACGGCTCCTGTCCCCACCCATCGCGGTGGGCCAGCAGCGTCTCCTCATCCATCAGGACGCTCACCACGTCAGGGTGGACTGCCCTGAGCTCATCCAGGATCCGGAAACCGTGCGTATCCAGGTCCCCCCAGTACAGGACTTCGCAGTCACGCAGCCAGGCGGCGTCGCGCAGGGACGAGAATCCGTAGCCGCCGCCATAGATCGCCAGGGAGCCCGTACGTTCCGGCAGGGCAAGGAAGTTCACCAGGTTCTCGGTGACGATCACCTGCGTCACCGGCAGCCGCAGCGAGCTGAACGCCCCCGCTGTGACGGTGACGTCCCGGGCGCCCCCAAGCAGAGGCACAGCGGGGTCCAGCATCCGGAACCGGACCAGCTCGGGTGGATGCACGAATCCGTGCCGTGCCGCGAAGCGGGCGGCAGGCGTCCGCGCGGCAAACTGCCCCAGCAAGGAATCCGGTTCTGCCGGGACTTCCGGCAGGTCTTCGCCACCGGACGGTACTTCGGGGAGCGCCACCGGGCGCAGGGCCTCCGCCAGTTCATCGATCACCCTCCGGTGGTTTTCAATGAACTTGGTGTGCACCCCGGGCAGGCTGATCTGCCGGACGTATAACCCTGGAGCAGGATTGTCCCGCAGCCAAAGCGCCACCAGGGCGGCCGTCAGCGCATCGGCCCCGAGGTCCAGCAGCTTGAGCGGCTTCCGCAGCACCCACTGACGAAAAGACGGGTCCAGGGCAGCCATGCGCCCGGCAAGCTCCAGGAACCGGGAAGCGTCCCTGGCTTTCCCGGCAAACCCAACCTCATCGCCGGCCGACTCGAACACCGCAGCGGCGGGCAGCACATTGGTTCCGATGGTGCTCCGGCCCACCTCCGCGGTCTCCAGGCTGAACGGACCAGCGGCGGCAAACAGTTCACTGGCCCACGCGCGGGCCGCAGCGTAGTCACTGAGGAGGGCCGCCGCCGTCGGACGCTTCAACGAACGACGCCGGGGGTACAGTCCGGTGGGTTCCAGCAGCTCGCGGAGGAGCGAACCGGTGCTCCACGCCTTGAGCGAAAGGACCCTCAGGTCAGCGAGCGTTGTCCAGGACTCAGCCGGCATGCCGCTCCTTCTCCTCGTGGTACTCCTGGATGGTCATGTTGCGCAGCTGCGAATCGTCGCCGTTGGTGTTCGCCACGAACCCCACGTGCGAGACGAACGGCTCGATCACGTGGATTTTCTGCAAGGGAGTGACGATCAGCAGCTGCAGTTTCATCCGCTGGAATAGCTCCAGCCCGTACCGGGCGGACACGTCCGAGCCCCGGCCGAACGCCTCGTCAATCACCACGAACCGGAAACTCCTGCCGCTGCCGGCATTCCTGCCCGCTCCCTTGCCGGACCCCAGCCCGAACTGGAACGCCAGGGCCGCCGCCAGGATGGTGTAGGCCAGCTTCTCCTTCTGCCCGCCGGACTTGCCCCCCGAATCCGTGAAGTGCTCGTGCTCCTCGCCGGTCTCCGTCCACTTCTCCGACGCCGAGAACGTGAACCAGTTCCGCACATCGGTCACCTTCGCCGTCCACTTCCGGTCGAGGTCCGTCAGTCCTTCGCGGCCCCGGAACCGGTCGATCAGCCGCTCCACCTGCAGGTACTTCTGCTCGGAGTACTGGTCCGTCTCACCGATGGTCCCCTCCGAACACGCCCGCAGGTCGCTGCCGAACTCCCGCACGTCCTGATCCGACGTGGCCTGGTGCTCCAGCTGGATGTGCCGGGCAGTGTTGTAGGGAATACCCGACAGGGACTGGTTGATCTCCCCGATCCGGTCAATGATGTTCTGCCGCCGGCTGTCCAGGAACGCATTGAAGGCCACCACCTCGCGGATGGTGTTCTGGTTCAGCAGATCCTTGAACTGAGTCTCGAACCGGGGCAGGTCGTTGCCCACCAGCTGCTCCAGCATCCGGTTGTAGTCCGCCGCGGCCTCCAGCGAGGCGTCGACGTCGGTGGTTTCGTTCGGGTACTTGTTGCGGAAGTCCGCCATCTGCCGGACCGTGCTCTCCGCTGCCCGGGCGATCCGCTTGGACAGCGCGTCGATGGTGTCCGTCAGCCCGTTCCGCACGGCGCTTTCCACGGTGGCCGTGTTCCGGTAAGTGAGCGGCTTGTCCCCGAGCGCCGCTTCGGCGAGGCGTCCGACGGCGGCCAGCACCCCGGCGTCGTTCGTCACCGGCGTCTCAGCCAGGACGGCCCGGCACTCCTCGATTGCCTCGGCGATGTCCCGGGCGTCCTTTTCGTTGGCGCCCAGCCGCTCCCGCAGCTTGCCCGCCTTGTCCTCCAGCCGCTCCAGCTCGTCCGTGACCTGCTTTTGCTTGGCCATGAGCTGCTGCAGGACGTCGCTGGTGGTTTCCAGGGCCCGCTTCTCCATCTTCAGGTCCTCGATGCTGCGGGCCGTGGCCTGCCAGCTGATTTCGCCGAATTCCACGACGGAGCGGACGGTGCCGAGCTGCTGGTTGTGCCGGCCCAGCGCCCCCAGCTGTTGGTTGACGCGGTCCAGCTGCCCGGCCACTACCTTCAGCTTGCCCTGCACCTCGTCCTGTTCGGTGCGGAACCCGGCGATCTTGTCGTGGTTGTCCCAGCCCAGCACGTAGTTGCGCCGGTCCGCCAGGTCCTTGCGGTCGTCCTTCTCATGCCGGCCCCGGCCGCCTTTGAGCTGGCCGTTGGCCGTCAGCGCCTTGGGGTAGCGGCGGAAGTCGGTCAGGTTTTCGCAGCAGAAGTAGTCGTACCGGCTGCTGAGCTCGTCCTGCAGGAAGTCCCGGAACGGTGTCCCGTGCTTGATGGCGATCTTCGCCGCCAGCGTC
The DNA here is from genome assembly GCF_056398725.1 of Arthrobacter sp. 01T425. Taxonomy (NCBI): domain Bacteria; kingdom Bacillati; phylum Actinomycetota; class Actinomycetes; order Micrococcales; family Micrococcaceae; genus Arthrobacter; species Arthrobacter sp. 01T425. The sequence goes on from NZ_JBFTPY010000010.1 coordinate 254,208, forward strand.
CCCGGCTCGGCGGCCCTGGGCGTGTAGGAGTCGCCGATTCTCAGGTACACCAGCCGGCCGCGAAGGTTGTTCGTGTCCACCCAGCTGCTGACCGCGGCGTAGTGCTCCGCGGGGACCAGCAGCGAGAGTGCCAACCCGTGGAGGGTCCGCTCAGCGGCGCCCTCCCACCCGGCCTCGCCGTCACGGACCTTGAGCAGCTCGCCGGCGTACGGCAGCTCGCTGTCCGTAATCCCGGTGCCTTCGCACAGCCGGCGGCGGATATCCAGCTGGGGGAGCGGGATCAGGTTGCGCCGGGCCTGCAGGCTGGTGAGCTCGGCTTTGATCTCCTCGGACCTGGCTTTGAGCCCTGCCTGCTGGATGGACAGCGTGGTGCGCTCCTCATGCAGCGCGTCCGACCGGGCCGCCAGGTCCTGTTCCACCCCGGCGAGCCTGGCCCGGTTCGCGTCGAAGAGGACACGGTCCTCCGGCGCCTGCAGGCCAAGGTCCGCTGCGGCGGCCGAGTAGGCCTCGAACCGCTGCCGCTGCTCGGCGGACTTGCTGGCCAGGGCTGCCAGGTCGGCGTCGATCGCTGCGAGCCGCCCGCCGCCGTTGGTCCGGATGTCCTCCTCCACACCGGCCAGGTCCCGGCGCAGCTGCTTGATCTCACGGGTAAGCCGGTCCGAGTCCTCCTGCAGCCGCACGCCCGTGCGCTCCAGCTCGCCTTGGTGCTCCAGGCTCAGCTGCAGCTTCCGGTCCGTGAACCAGGGGTGCAGCTGGTCGCGCTGCTTGCGGGCCAGTTCGTCGTCGGCGGTCAGCCCGGCATGCAGCGCGGCGCCCTCCTTGATGGGTGTCAGCAGGGCGATCTGGTCCTTGGCGCGGAGGACGGCGTCGTGGGCTTTCTTCAGGTCGTCGAAATGGTGAATCAGGTTGGTGATCCGGGTGGCGACGTCGTCCTCCTCCAGCATGTTGGTGCGCACGAACGAGGTGATGTTCTCCACCTGCTTCATGGACACCGTGCGGTGGAACAGCTCCATGGCCTGGTTGCCGCTGATCCCGAACTGGCGCTTGAACGCGGCCGAGTAAGGCTCGAAGGAATCATGGACCGATGCCCCGGCGGCGCGGAGCTTCTTCTTCAGCTTCAGCGGGTCCTGGCCGAAGTTGCTGAAGTCGGCAGCGATGGTCTGGTCCGTTTCCGCGAGCGAGTAGAAGCGGCTGGGCTGCCCCGCCTCCTGCGCGGCCCACAGCGTGATGCCGAGGCTGACCCACTTGCCCAGCACAGCGTTGTGGAAGACGCCCAGCACCACGGTCAGTTGGCCCGAACCGCGCAGGGCCACCGGCTTGGAGTACTCCCCGCCGGCGCTCCGGGCGCTCTTGTGGAAGCCCCGGACGTACGACATCAGGGAGCGTTCCTTCTTCTGCGCCCCCGCGGCCTTGTTGTACTCGATCCTGTGCGCCGGAAGAAGCAGTGTGGTGATCGCATCCACCACAGTGGACTTGCCCGAGCCGATGTCGCCGGTGAGCAGGCTGTTGGCACCATCCAGCCGGAACGTGCGCACCCCCTGATGGAACGTGCCCCAGTTGAGCAGCTCCAGGCGGTGCAGCCGGAAACCCGGGGGAGTGCCGCCGCGCTCCGCCGTGTCATCCAGGCTGAACAGGCTCTCCTGCAGGTCCGTTGTGAGTTCCGCCGTCACTGGTGCTCCCCGGTCCCGCGCCCGGCGGGCGCCGCTGCGGCGGGCGGCTCACCGGCGAGTGTCGCCCGGTAGTCAGCCAGCCGCGCGTCGAACTCCTCCAGCCACTGCGCATCCACGTACGCCTTCAGGATCCGTGCCACCTCGTACGTGTCCGCCTGCCCCTTCAGCTTGCGGAGGAACCCGAGCTCCACCACCTTCTTGATGTCAGCCCCCAGCCGGTCCAGGACTCGGGCCTCGTTGCTGGATTCAGGCAGGAACACCGAGACCATGTCCGCGATGTCCTGTTCGGTCATGATGAGCCGGAGCTCGCTGCTGTTGACGTCGAACTCCATCATGCGCCGGCGGAGCAGGGCCAGGAGCAGGCTGACGTGGAAGGTCAGAGTGCGGCGGGCGATGAGCCGGGGGAGCGTGCCGTCCGGATCATCCTTGGACCGCAGGAACGCGAAGCCCTCCGGTTCGTCCAGGACAAGGTCCAGGCCCAGTACGGAGACGTAGTCGCGCACGTGCGAGGTCAGGCCGAGAAGGGACTGCCACACCTTCTCATCGTTCTCCGCGTACAGCACGCCTTTGAAGAGCCGGGTGACGACGCCGGGAAGTTGCTCCGGCGTGCGGGTTTCAGTATCAGCAGTGGGTGGGGTGGCGGGGTTCATGCCGGCCTTCCGAAGATGATCTGTTCGATGGTGGCTTCGCGGATGGAGCCGTCCGGCAGCTGCCAGGACAGGTGCTGGGACTGCTCCGGGTTGATGGTGGCCCAGTCCGATTCGGTGGCCAGCTGGTAGTACGCCACCACCTCCGCCAGGCCCTGGGAGAGGGGGTACGCTTCCGTGACGTCGGCCAGGGTGGCCTGATCCGCCTCGGCCAGAACGGCGTCAACGTTGGCCCGAAGGCGTTCCTTGTCCACGTGGAATTGGCTGAACAGGGCGCCGGCGTCCACATCTGCGTCGTCGGCCGTGAGGACATCGTCGTCCACCATCACCCGCCGACTCGGCTCATACAGCGGCCGTTCGAAAGGCAGCGTAATGTCCACTGACGGGGCCGAAATGGTCATGAAGTCCCCCGACGGCGGCTGCTCCCGGGTGGCGAGGGCGCCGGACTCGATGCTCCGGATGAGCTGCATGGTGCGCTTGTTCTCAAGGAACACCTTGTCGTCGAGCAGCCGGCGCATCTGCTGGGACAGCTGGCGGACGGTGCCCTGGGTCTGTTCGACGGCGGGCAGCCAGTCCTGGTGCAGGTTCGCCACGGCGTGGAGGTTGTCCGCGTGGGCAAGGGCCTCGATCTGGGTGGCGCGCTGGAGGAGTTCCTGCAGTTTTCTTCGGGATTCCGGGGACATGAGGTAGTCCCAGAAACCCTGGAAAGTACGCCCTTGCAGGGAGCTGCTGATGTCCTGCTGGTTGGCGAAGATCGATTCCAGGAGCTCGCCCTGGGTGCCGTCCCAGGTGGCGATCTGCTCGCGGACCTGGCGGTCCAGTTTTCGGAAGTTCTGTTCGACCTCGCGGAAATCCGAGAGGAGGTCCTTGGCCAGGGCGGTCAACTGCTGGAAATGGTCCAGCGCTTCCGGGCCTGTCATGACGCGTATGTTGCCGTCCCGGATCCGCTGCATCTCGGCGTCGATCCCGTCGCGCTGCCGCTGGAGTTCGGCGAGTCGTACGTCGGGATCGGTCTCCGACTGCTGGACCAGCCGCTCCAGAACGGCAAAGATGCTGGTGAGCCGGGACTGGGTGGCCACGAAGTCGCGTCCGCTCAGGCCCTCCACCCAGCGGACAACGTCCTCCGCGGCCGGGGTGAGATCGTAGCGGGGCTCATCCTGGCCCTGGATGTAGTACTTCCGCAGCCAGGCCCTTTCGGGGGCGGCCCAGTCGTCTAGGTATTCCGAGGCCTGGCGCGGAAACTTGTCTTCGCCGTAGGCATCCCACAGGCCGAACAGCACATCGTCCAAGCTATCGATGAGTTGCTGGCGTCCAAGGTTGCGCTGGTTGGGGCCGGTGAAGGCGGCCATGAAAAAAGCGACGGCGAGCGGCGCGTTCTGTGCGCGCAGCAGGGACCAGCCTGCATGGTTTTCACGCAGGGCGTTGATTGCGTAGTAGTCCATCCGGTCCTCGTGGTGTTGCACGCCTCACGTCCTGTGTTCACTCTAGAGGTCGCTGCGGACATTTTCTGTGGAGGAAGAGTCCGCGCATGACCCGCAACGTGTGCCGGCAGATGGCGGAAGACGGCAGGATGCCGCTAGGGGAGCGGCTGCCGTTCGCCGACGGCGACCGCATCCTCAAGCGTTACGTACGTCCGCCGCCGTCGTTCCAGTCTTTCCTGCTGGCCTGGCGACGGGATGTGGGCGCCTTTCACGCGGTTGCACCTGCTGCACGCGGCGACGAAGTTCCGCAGGCTGGTGGATCCGCCCTTGGACCACGGGTAGAAATGGTCACCGTGTTCCGCAGGACGGGAACAACGGCGGCGGAAGCCCGCCTCCATCTCGCACTGGCCCTCTGCCCGCGACATGCCTTCGCGGCGCTGCTGGCGGCTGAAACGCCGGACCGGGTCGCGGCGCCGGACGTCCCGGCCGCGGATGATGGCGACGGTCATGGTCAGGACGACGGCGAGTAAACCAGGAAGCGCGACGGCCGCCAGCACGCCGTCGAACATCCCTGTAAAAATGGCTGTGACGGTCTTGGGTGGTCGTACCGCAGTTGCGTTCCCGGAACGCGCCACGAGCGACAGGATGGCTCCGGCGAAGATCCACACCGTCAAAGCGGCCATGGCCAACCGGAGTAATTGGCGCGTCCAGTAGATGCGTTTCAATTCAAGCATTTGGTCTCCCCCATAAAGACTCCGGCAAAATGACGGGCGGTGTCCCGCTCGCTGAGACAGATCGTACCTTCGCTGGCAGTACGGGGAGGCGGTGCCTCTCCAAGCGTGGTGTTCGTCAAGGGTGTTCTGGTTCAGTGCGGACCGCTACCTTTTTATATGGCCATGGGCAAAGCAACGGTGCTCTGACCCCCTATAGGAATTTCTACTCAGAAGGTGTGGGAACGGTCATGAATCGACGAACCAAAATCTTCTTTGGGGTGATCGTCCTGTTGCTGGTGGTTGGCGGGGTGACATTATTTGCCTTCGACAACACAAAAAGGAGCAGGGCCGCGGCGTACAACCCGCAGATCAACCCAGCAGATTTCACCACCGAAATCACCAATAAATACTTCGCCCTCCCTGTCGGCAAAAAACTGACGTACGAGACCGCCGAGCAAGGACGAGTCACCGAGAGAATCGAGATCGAAATCCTGCCGGAGACGATGACCATAGAGGGTGTTGAGACGGTGGTATATCTGGACAAGGAGTACAAGAACGGGCAGCTGGTAGAGGAAACCCGGGATTACCTGGCGCAACACAAAAACGGCGACGTCTGGTACTTCGGCGAGGACGTAAACAACTACCTGAATGGGATCTTGGTGAACCACTCGGGCAGCTTCCTCCATGGAAAAGACGGCGCAAAAGCCGGCATCTGGATGAAGGCCGAGCAGCGCCCTGGCGACTCTTACCGGCAGGAATTTTACGTTGGTCACGCGGAAGACATGCGGGACACCGTCGCTACCGGAGAGACCGTCTCCACCAAGTCAGGCACGTACACCGACTGCGTCAAGGTCTACGACTGGACGCCGCTTGAAAAGAACTCCCGGGAGTATAAGTACCACTGCCCCCAGATCGGTGCGCTGGCCCTAACAGAGGACCTGGAGACGGGCAGCCGGTCAGAACTCGTGAACGTTGTCCTGCCCTAGTCTTTCTACTTTTTGGGCCGGGGCTTAGAAGCCTTCGGCTCCTTGGGCGGCAGTCCGGCCACGTGCTCGAAGGCTTTCTCCACCCAGGCCCTGGCCCGCGCCTCGTCGCCGTCGCCCTCGGCGTTCCAGACTTCCGGCAGCCCGGTATAGCCGCCCATCGGACGTTCCGCGGGCCCGAACGGGACGGTCCGTTCGGTGCTTTCGAGCAGCTCCTTGTCCGCCTCGGCCAGCTTCACGCCGATGGTGGGGCCGAACAGGCCGGCGAACATGTTGCCGTGCACGAACGCCCCCAGGTTTCCGAACATTGGCTTGATGACCACGTCGGGATGGTCCGGGAGCACCGAGCGGAAGTGTTCCTTGTCGGCGTCGGACGCTTTCGGCATTTCCATGGGGGTTCCTCCGGTAACTGACGGTCGCGGCCTGGTCTTCCTGCAGGATATGCCCGCGGCCGGGCACGGGACAGGCGGGGCGCGCAGTCGGTTGGCGCGGTGCCGGACGGGTTGCCGCGGAGGGTGGCTCGACGGGGCCGTGGTAAATGGCGTCCGGAATCTCCTGTACAGTTGATTCTGTTGTTGTGTTTATGCAGTTCGTAGTTCAGGCAGTACGCAAGGTTGCAAGACCTTGTTCTTCTGAAGCAGCGGTTTTGAGCACCCCAAACAGGAGGACCCGAAAGTCGGGACAGTTCCTCCACCTTCACGAAGGACAAAAATAATGGCTACTGGTACCGTCAAATGGTTTAACGCTGAAAAGGGCTTCGGCTTCATTTCCCCCGATGACTCCTCACAGGACGTTTTCGCACACTACTCTGCGATCAACTCCTCCGGCTTCCGCTCCCTCGAAGAGAACCAGAAGGTCTCCTTCGAAACCGAGCAGGGCCCCAAGGGTCCCCAGGCCACCAACATCCAGGCTATCTAATTTCCTTTTAGATACCCGGGACCGTTAGGTTTCGAGCAGGGCCCGTCTTCGGACGGGCCCTGCTTTTGTTTAACCCACCTGTGCCTCCAAAACAGGGATGACGACGGCGGCGCGGCACCGACGTCGTCCGCCCACGGCGCCGTCGCGGTCCTCATGCCGGCCAGCTCCCTGCGCCGGGTCCCGCACCACAAGTCTGCGGCTAGTCGTCCCGGGGGATGAGGATCCACAACGCGATGTAGACGAACTCGCCCACGCCGAACAGGCCGAAGAACATAAACCCGAGCCGGACAAATGCCCGGGGGACTTCGAAACGGTCGGCCAAGGCGGCGCACACGCCTGCGAAGATTTTGCCGCGTCTGGGGCGAACCAAAGTTGCTGACATTTCGCTACCGTAGCACCAGGCGCCCGTCGAGTCAGCAGTGTCTTTCGCCCCTGCCGCCCAGTACAACAGCAGGCGCCGCAGCTGATCAGAGCTGGCCCCGCCGCGCTAGGTACGTGTTCAATGCCGGGTTGTCGATGTCCTTGGCCAGCCACGGGATGGTCTCCGCTGCGGCAGCATCGCCGAGGACGGCCCGGTGCGAGTGCGCCCGGACCACCAGTTCGCGCAGTGCGCCGCGGCTGGCCATGATGCCCAGCCGGTCGGCGTAGTCCCCGGCTGCGGGGGAACCGGCGTCGATCGCGACCTCGGCGGCGGTGTCCAGCAGCCGCGCCCGGTACCAGAGATACCAGGGCGTGGTGTCGAGCCCCCGCTTCAGCCACGACTCGGCCGACGCCTGATCGTTCAGCGCCATGCTGAGCCGGGCCTTGGCACCCGCGGCCAGGGTCAGGTAGCAGTGGTCGCCGGCGACGTCGGCCATTACCCACGAGCGGTCGATCAGGGGAGCGGCGTCCTCCAGCCGGCCGGCGGCGAGGAAGGTCTCGCCGCGGAGCCCGGCGACAAAGGGTTCGAATGCCGTCCAGTGTTCGGCAGCGATCAGTTCCTGGGCCCGGTCCAGGCATTCAGCAGCCAGTTCCAGATCCCCGCGCAGCAGATGCACCCGTCCGGTCAGGGCCGTACTGAACGCCAGTAGGCGGCGGCCGCCAACGGCGGTGGCGAGCCGGCTCGATTCGGCCAAAGCCGCCAGCGCCTCACCGTAGTGCGCGGTGTCCGAAGCCGCCATGCCCTGGATGGCCAGGATCCTGGAGCGTTCGTCGTCGAACCCGTCCGCCGCCCGGGCCGCCTGCTCCAGCCAGCCGGCCGCACGGTCCGGAATGCCCCGCTGCACGGACAGGTACCCCAGCTCCCGGTACGCGGCCGCCGCCACCCGCGATGCCGGCCGCCCGGGGTTCCGTCCCTCCACCGCCAGCGACTCCGGGTCCAGTCCCTCGGATTTCAGGGCCCGGTGCAGGAGATCGGCCACCTCGGCGCCGCGGCCGCCGGCCTGATGGATCAGCGCCCCGGACAAGGTGACCAGGGATTCGGCGAGCAGATGGTGGTCGCCGGTCCGTTGCGCGATCTCGGCCGCGAGGCGCAACTGCTCCAGCCCGCGGTCCACGGAGCCTGCCGAGAGCGAGGCCTCGGCGGCGTCGAGGTAGGACCGCACGGCGGACGAACTGGCCGGCAGCCCGGGCTCTGCCGCGGGCGGCGCGTCTGCCAGCGCCCGGCGCACCTCCGCGGGCACACCGAGCCCAAGCTCCCGCCGGTAGAGCTCGCGGCACTTGTCGGCCTGCTCCCGCGCCCGCCGGTAGTCACCCAGGGCGAGCAGGGCCTTGATCAGCACGGCGTGGCAGTCGGCGTTGAAGGGGTCCAGGTGCAGTGCGCGGGTGGCGAGGTCGACGGCGTCGTCCGCTTTTCCGGCCGCCAGCGCGGCGAGCGAGGCCTCGTAGAGCAGCGTCAGGACAGCGTTCTCGAGCCGGTGCCGCTGGTCCTCCAGCCAGGACTCGAACGCCGGGCATTCTTCGAAGGTGAGACCCTCCAGGAGGTCGCCGTCGAAGGTCCGCGGATCGGCGTCGCCGGCTGGCTGCAGGGCCGCCAGCACATCGCAGTTCCAGCCGGCCGGCAACACCAGCCGCAGCGGGTCGCCGCCCACCGAATCCGCGCCGAGGGTCCGGCGCAGCTCCGAAAGGTTCCAGCGCAGGGCGCCGAGCGGGTCCTCGGCGTCGGGGAACAGGAGGGCCGCCGTCCGGGCCCGGCCGGTGCCGCCCGGTTGCAGCGCGAGGTAGGCCAGCACAGCCCACGCCTTGCGGCCCCGGGGCTGCCGGGGTGCGGTGCCAGCGGACTCGATCCTGGGCGGACCGAGGAGCCGAATCCAAGTCTCGGCCATATGAGTCATGCTACGCCGCTGGTGGGGGAGCGGGAGGGGCAGACGGTGAGCGTGCGGCGGGAGAGCGACGGCGCCTGGCCGGCGCATGATCGGAGCCGAAGGGAGCCGGAAGCGGGCGGAAACCACAGCGGAAAATGCTCACACGGTGGCTCACACGGTGGGTGCGGAAACTGGACATGTCCCCACAAAAGGACCGGAAACCTGAACCCCAGCCGCAAACTAAAGCCGCACCGACCGCCCGGGATTCCGGCCCAACAAACCTGATCCATCATCAGCCCCAACAACCAGCTCCATCACTCGCCCGAGGTGCTCTTCACATGGAATTTGCCGCTATCCTGCTCGCCGGACTCCTGGTCTTCGCAGCCGTCGCCACCATAGTCGCGGTCGTCCGCGACGGCCGGGGCCACACCCCTCCCATCCGGTCCACCCGCCCCTGGATGGCAGGCAACCTGCCCAGCGAACCGTACGCATCCCTGCGGTCCCTGCAGGGCTGACTGAATCCGGTAACCACACGCCAGTAACCGCACGGGCCTGACCCCCACCTCCAGCATGGGAGGCGGGGGTCAGGCCCGACGTCGTGCGGTGCCTTTGTGGAGTTCAGCGCTTGGTTGCGGCGTTCTGTGATCGCCGGGTGTCGCTCAAGTGGGCTTTAGGTGGGATTGAATCGCATGCCATGAGGGTTCCAGGGACGTTGATGGTGCTCTTGAAATCTGAAGAGTGCCGGATGTCAGATGGTCTCAGACAAACACACCGGAGGAGGTCGCCATGACGGTCGCTTTCAACCACACCATCGTCTACGCAACGGATATGCGTCGGTCGGCGAAGTTCCTGGCCAACGTGCTCGGACTGCCGGAACCCCAAGCCATGTGGTCCTTCATGACCGTGCCCCTTGACCACGGGGTGGCCCTCGATTTCGCCACAGCGGACCGGCCCATCGCCCCGCAGCACTACGCCTTCCTGGTCAGCGAGGAGGACTTCGACGGTATCTTCGCAAGGATCCAGGCCGAGGGCATCCCCTATTGGGCGGACCCGGGACGGTCCCGCCCACAGCAGATCAACCACAACGACGGCGGACGCGGCGTCTACTTCGCGGATCCTGACGGGCATTTCCTTGAAGCAATCACGCGCCCGTACGGATCGGGTGCTGTTTGACGTCCCAGGTTCGCCGTCACGGCCACCGGGGCCGCCGAGACCGTTGCGCGGCACGATGGCATCGGCGAGGATGTATGCGGTCCACCGAGCTGCAAACCGTGCTGCAAACAAGGAGTCGACGCGAATGACGAAGTATCTGATCTCGTTTCCGAGTGCCGCCATGGTCTTCCCTGACGAAGAGCTGCAGGCTGTTTCGGATGCGTCGCACGCGGTCGTCCAGGAGGCGAAGGACGCCGGCGTCTGGGTGTTCGGCGGCGGCATCGATGAGACCATCCCGCCCGTCATGGTGGATGGCGATGGGACCGTGAGCGAGGGCACTTACCCGCAGACGACGCAGCTCGAAGGCGGCTACTCGGTGCTGGAGCTGCCCTCCTACGATGCTGCCTTGGAGTGGGCCGCAAAGATCGCGGCCGCCTGCCGTTGCGCGCAGGAGGTGCGCGCTTTCCAGTACGACCCCGCCAGCTAGGTGACTGCGCGGCGGGCGTGGCTTACACTGACCTCGGCTGGTGGGCGCCGGGGGAGGGCACGTGTCAAGACGACATCTTTGTGGGGCGGTAGTGGTGGCTTTCGGGCTGGCCTTGGCCGGATGCTCTGGATCCACCCAGCCCGGTCTAACCTTCACTTCGCCCACCGTGCGTGCGGCACCCTCAACCCCGAGTCCTCAGCCGAGCCCGTCCATCGCCCACGACGGCAACGTGAAGGGAAGCAGCGCGGTGAGCGTAACCGTGGCACCTGACATCTTCGACCAGCAGGGCGAGAGGTACGAGGAAGGACTAGGTGACGGATGGGAAACGTCACCCGCGTTCCTTGTCGAGACCGACAACCAGGACAAGGCCGCCGCGGCGTTGTATGCCGCGGCAGGGCGCTTTATGTCGGTGGACCAGAACGGCAAGGAACTGAGCCCCGCCGAAATGACTGGCGACTACCCCCAGTACACGCCAAACTACGTCTCCGATGTCTATCTGACCGAACTTGGCCCCATGATTTGGACTGACACCAAAGGCGAACTCTCGATAGGCATGGCGGAGAGGATGCTGCTCATACTGGAGGCCGAACTCCGGTCCCAGGGGATCACGGCCCATGTGACTGCTCCACCGGCTGACCTCTCACTCGACGGCACGCCCATCTGGCGGCCTCCCACCGAGACCGCCGTGCACGCGGGAGCTGACGTGAAGGCGCCGGCGAACGAATAGCGGCGGCGGGAGACCTCGGGGCACCGTTCCCCGCCCCGGACCGGCGGGGAACGCCGACGTCGTCGATCAAGTGTCTAGACACCCGCAGTGGCGCGGGAGCATCCTAAACGTGTGCGCGTTTCGGGAGGAGAGCGGCCACGGGGCGGGGAGATCCCGTCCCGGCTGGGGAATCCTGCGGAACCGGTGGACCGCTGGCAGTCCCACTTTCCAGGCGTGCGGACACGATCGGCGAGGGAACCGGGGACCAGATCATGGACGAAACATCCGATACGCGGCAAAGGCTGTCCAACCGCATCGACCAGAAGCAACGGGACCTTCAGTCCTACCTCGGCAGGGAACGACCACGGCGCTCCCGGCTGGCCGGCATCAGCATCGTGGGCAGTGCGCTGGCCGCCGCGTTCACGGTCGGCCCCGCCGCCGGTGGCACGGGGTTCACCGAAGCGGTGGCGAACATCTTCAACCTGGCGGACGACTCGATTGTGTGGCGCGGGCTGTGTCTGCTGGCGGTGATCTGCTCCGTTGCCGCGGCGCTGGCCACGAACTTTGCCACGTCCCGTTCCGTGGCGGACCGTGTGAGCGCGGCCGAGACCGCCAGCGCCCAGCTGGAGGGGCTGCAGGTCGCGCTGAACTTCGGCCACATCGAGATCGACGAGGCCGTCAAGCTGTATCAGCAATACGCCACGCAGGTGGCCTTCGTGGAGGCGTCTCCGGCGGGGTGAACTGTTCTTTCAAGCAGCGGCGCAGCAGAGAGCAGAAGCGTTCGGGTCGCTCTGCAGTTACCCCTGCAATCCAGGCCTTGTTGTCAGCCCTCAAGAATCAGCTCGACTTCCACGTCCACCTCATCGCCGGCGTGGATGCCGGCTGCGGTTCTGATGGCCTTCTTGACGGGGAGGAGGTACGAGTTGGTCCTGCTGTCCGGGAAGAGCGACGTCGACCACCGCTGCCCGGCGATGCATGCCTTCACCTTCACCGAACCGAAGCCCCTCCGGAACGGAGCGGCCTGGTCCTTGAGCTGCTCCGCCAGATCTGGCGGCAAGGTAATGAAGTGCCAGCCGGCCTGCTCGGGGTAGTGCCACAGCTCGGCACGGAACGTGTACGACGTCGTCACGCTCTGAGTATGGCACCGGGAGCGGAGTCCCGTGATGTGCGCGTGTGACCCACTCCATAAAGCCCGACGCCGGCCGGCTGGCCTTTGGGGGCGGCTGCGGCGGGCCGGAATCCGCATGGTTCCGGGGAATGTGACGCCATGGGACCCCCTCAGGGGGCCGATTTGTGCAGGGTCCTCCCGGCGTGTAAAGTAATTCGAGTCGCCGCCGCTGATGCGGAAAGAAAGCGACCGACCCCCTTCTAAACAGCCTGAAAATGGTTCGCAAATTTGCGCGCTAAATAACGGCGGGGACCTTCTTGGATGAATGCAAATCGCAGAAATGCGAATTTGCAAAGACTTCCGGACTCGGGTAAGTTTGAAAAGTTGCTCCGGAGCGATCCGCGACTGTTTGTTGGTTGTGGTGGTGCCGGGTGTGTCTGTTGTTTGAGAACTCAATAGTGTGCCAAGTTTGTTGATACCAATTTATTGTATTGAATTGGTT